>JAFIEN010000088.1 GCA_020832515.1 Rubellimicrobium sp.
CGGTCAGGCGGGCCTCGGTGTAGCGGCTGGCGGCGGGGTTGTCGCCGTCGATATTGCCGAAATTGCCCTGCCCGTCGACCAGCGGGTAGCGGACATTGAAATCCTGCGCCAGACGCGCCATCGCATCATAGATCGCGGCATCGCCATGGGGGTGATAGTTGCCCATCACATCGCCCGAGATCTTGGCCGACTTGCGGAACCCGCCGGTGGCCGTCAGCCGCAACTCGCGCATCGCATAAAGGATGCGCCGGTGCACGGGTTTGAGGCCGTCGCGCGCATCGGGCAGCGCGCGATGCATGATCGTCGAGAGCGCATAGGTCAGATACCGCTCGCCGATCGCGCGCGACAGCGGCTCGCTCACCTCGGACAGGCCATCTTCCGGTCCGCCTGGGGCGCTTATCTGGGGGTCATCGGTCGGCTCATCCATGGATGTGGTGTAACGAGGCCGCAGGTCGGCGTAAAGACGGCCGCATCGACCCTGAGACCGCAGTTTATCCACAGGTGACAGACCGCCTGCGGTATAGTATGGGCCATGTCCTCAGCGACGAATCCAGGGCCGTTGGCGTGAACCGTTTCATCATCCTTTCGTTTCTCGTGATGGGCTGGGCCTATTGGGAACTGTCTGGCGGTGCCCAGTTCCAGCCGCAATCCTGGCCGACCGTCGACGACGCCGAGATCGCCGCTCCGGCCTCTGATGGCACGACCGGCGGGGGCGATCCGCTGGCCGGGGTGGGGATCGTGACGCGGGCGGATACATCGGCCCTGTCCACCTTCGACATCGACGGCACCGTCACCCCTTCGTCCACCGATGCGGCGATCACGGCAGCGCTTGAAGATGTGCTGGGCCAGCCACAGCCCGACATCGACCCTGTCGAGATTGCGGCCGAGCCAGTGCCCGGGCCCGACATCGCCCCGGACGTTGCCCCGGACGTTGCATCGGACCCGGTCGTCGCATCGCGCGACCTGCGCGAGGTGACCGGCGAGCGGGTGAACATGCGCGACGGCCCCGGCACAGATTTTGGCGTGATCGAGCAGTTGGTACGCGGGACGGTGATCACCGTGATCGAGGATGCCGGAAACGGCTGGGTCCGGGTCCGGGTCGATGCCAGCGGCAGGGCGGGCTGGATGGCGGCCGATTTTCTGTTGCCGATGAACGGCTGACAGTCCGACCCGGCATGACATCCGCAGTGCGCTCGCTCCTGATCACGGGATGTTCCTCGGGCATCGGCCTTGATGCCGCGCGTGGGATGCGCGCGCGCGGCTGGCGGGTCTTCGCGTCGTGCCGCAAGCCCGAAGATTGCGCGCGCCTGCGCGACGAAGGGTTCGAGAGCCCCCTGATCGACTATGCCGATCCCGCTAGCATCGAAAACGGTCTGGCCGAGGTTCTTTCAGCCACCGGTGGCACGCTCGATGCGCTGTTCAACAACGGCGCGCATGGCCTTCCGGGCGCTGTCGAAGACCTCCCGCGCGAGGCGCTGGCCGCGATCTTCGAGGTCAATCTTTTCGGCTGGCATGATCTGACCCGGCGGGTGATCCCGGTGATGCGGGCGCAGGGCGCGGGGCGGATCGTCAATTGCTCGTCCGTGCTGGGCTTTGTGCCCTTGCGCTGGCGCGGCGCATATGTGGCGACGAAATACGCGCTCGAAGGGCTGACCGATGTCCTGCGGATCGAGATGCAGGGGACGGGCCTGCACATCATCCTGATCGAACCTGGCCCCGTCACCTCGAAGATCCGCGAAAACTCGATTCCGCATTTCGAGCGCTGGATCGACTGGGAAAGGTCGGCCCGAGCCCCCCAGTATGCGTCCTTGCGCAATCGCATCTACAACCCAAGGGGTCGCGATCCGTTCGAGCTGCCTCCCTCGGCCGTGACCGCGCGGCTGGTCCACGCGTTGGAAAGTCGCCGCCCGCGACCGCGCTATCACGTGACCACGCCGACCCGTTTTCTTGGCCTCATGCGGCGGCTTCTGCCGACGCGGGCGCTGGACGCAATCCTGCTCAGGGCAAGCTGACGGCGGCAGGCCGTCGCCGGATGCAATGGCGGCGGGCATCGGGGCTTCCCTTTCCGATCATGCCTGCTAGATGCTCGGGCGACGGTGTCGGGAGACGATCATGGCAAGCGACCCACTTTTCATTCTGGTGATCGTCGCCTGCCTGGCGGTCGCGGGTGTCCTGATGGTCGGGGTCGGCGCCTTCGGCAAGGGCGGCGAGTTCAACCGAAAGCACGCCAACCGCCTGATGCGCTACCGGATCATCGCGCAGTTCGGGGCGGTCGTCCTGATCCTTTTCTTCGTCTGGATGCGCAGCGGCTAGGCCGCGCGGTCCACCCTTCCGATCCCCCAAACCTGCGGAGCCCGGCATGGTCGTTCTCAACCGAATCTACACGAAAACCGGCGATCAGGGTGAAACCGCGCTGGGCAATGGTGCGCGTGTGGCCAAACACGCGCTGCGCGTGTCGGCCTATGGCACGGTCGATGAAACCAATGCCACCGTCGGCCTGGCCCGCCTCCATTCGGAGGGAGAGTTGGACGGGCTTCTTGCCATGATCCAGAACGATCTCTTCGACCTTGGCGCCGATCTTTGCCGCCCCGACATGGAGCGCGACGGCGAAGCCCCCTACCCCGTCCTGCGGATGAGCGCGGCGCAGGTGACGCGGCTCGAGGCCGAGATCGACCGCATGAACGAACGGCTCGATCCGCTGCGCAGCTTTATCCTGCCGGGCGGATCGGCGCTGTCGGCGCATCTGCATCTTTGCCGCACCGTCTCGCGTCGGGCCGAACGGCTGGTGGTGGAGCTGGCGACGATCGAGGCGATCAATCACGATGCATTGCGCTATCTGAACCGCCTGTCCGACTGGTTCTTCGTCGCCGCCCGGATCGCCAACAACGACGGTCGTGCCGATGTTCTCTGGGTGCCGGGAGCCAACCGCTGACAGGGGCCGACCCGGTCAGACAAGCCCCGCAAACCCCAGCACGATCCCGGCCAGCGCGCCCCCCGCCAGCACGCCGATGGTGCCCATCCCGAGGCCGAACACGGCGACGAGTGCCAGGAGCGCCAGACCAGCTGCCAGCGGATCGAGCGAGGACCAGACCGGCAGTTCGAGGTCGGTGAAAGGCGGGCCAAGCCGGGTGACCTCGCCAAAGACGGCATGGATCGCAAACCAGAGCGCCAGATTCAGGATGACACCCACCACTGCCGCGCTGATCGCCGTCATTGCACCGGAAAGGGCGGCGTTGCCGCGCAGCCTTTCGATGTAAGGCGCGCCAAGGAAGATCATCAGGAAGCTTGGCACGAAGGTGACCCAGAGCGTCAGGATGCCGCCCAGCGTTCCGGCCACAAGCGGCGGCAGGCCACCAGGATCGCGGAAGGCCGCCATGAAGCCCACGAATTGCGTCACAAGGATAAGCGGGCCAGGCGTTGTCTCGGCCATCCCCAGCCCGTCAAGCATCTCGCCGGGGGCGAGCCAGCCGAAGCTCTGCACGGCCTCTTGCGCGACATAGGCCAGCACCGCGTAGGCCCCGCCGAAGGTCACGATGGCCAGCACACTGAAAAATCCGGCGATCCGCGCGAAGACATTCCCGGCCCCGAGGGTCAGGAGCAGGATCGCGACGGGGGCAAGCCAGAGCGTCAGGAACACCACCGAGATTCGCAACGCATGCGCGCGCTCGGACATGACGTGACGCGGCATGGTCGCGGGATCGTCTGCCGCGGCAGCCGCGACATGATCCTGCCCACCAGGACCGGCAAAGGCCGGCCGGCCCGCGCGGGCCCCGGCCAACCCCGCAAGGCCAGCCGTCAGGATGATGAGGGGAAAAGGCAGGCCGAAGACGAAGATCGCCAGAAAAGACAGCGCCGCAACCGCAACAAGCGCGGGATTGCCAAGCATCTTCCGACCGATGCGGATGACCGCCTGCAGCACGATGGCAAGAACCACGGCCTTCAGGCCGAAAAAGGCGGCCTCGACCGTGCCGACATTGCCGTAAAGCGCATAGACGAAACTCAGCGCCAGAATCGCAAGTGCGCCGGGCAGCACGAACAGAAGACCCGCGACCACGCCCCCGGCCGTCCGGTGCATGATCCAGCCGATATAGACGGCCAGCTGCATCGCCTCGGGGCCGGGCAGCAGCATGCAATAGTTGAGTGCATGGACAAAGCGCCGGTCATCGAGCCAACCCCGCTCTTCGACCAGCAGGCGATGCATCAGCGCGATCTGGCCGGCCGGGCCGCCAAAGCTGAACAAGCCGATCCGCAGCCAGACCCGAGTTGCCTCGGGCAGGCTGGGGTGGGGCTTCAGGTCGGTGTCGCTCATGACCTGCTCCGGCGCTTCACGGCGCCGGATCGACGCTCGGGCCTTGACCTAGACCGGGATGCACCTGCCGGCAACCGCCCGATTCATGCGGGCCGCAGGCACTAGCCGACCGATCAATGCACCCGCACGGGGACCTTGTCGTGCTGTCGTGCAAGGGCGAAGGCGATGCGCCTGTCGGCCACCAGCGCAAGCTGGGTGCCTTCGGCATCATGGACCGAATAGATCACCTCGAGCGTGCCGGCCTGCCGGCGCAGATCTTCGGGCAGGCTCGCCACTTCGACCGGTTTGACATAGACGATATCGGCGCCCAGCTTGCGCAGATCAACAGGCGTATTCATCGCGGCGCACTCCTCTTGATGCGGATGGTCTGAACGACGGCGTCGGGCAACTTGCGGGTCAGGTCGATGTGCAGAAGGCCGTTTTCCATCGCGGCCTCGCCCACCTCGACCCCGTCAGCAAGCACGAAGCTGCGCTGGAACTGGCGCGCGGCGATGCCACGGTGCAGGAAGATCCGGCCCTCGGTATCGTCCGCCTGTCGCCCACGGATCACAAGCTGCCGGTCCTCGACGGTTATCGAGATATCGTCCTCGGAGAACCCCGCCACGGCAAGGGTGATCCGGAACGACCGGTCCGAGGTCTGTTCGATGTTGTAGGGGGGATAGCCGTCATTCCCGCTCTTGGCCGTCCGTTCCACCAGCCGTTCAAGCTGATCGAAGCCAAGAAGAAAGGGATGCGTCCCCAAAGTCAGTTTCGTCATGCGACACGTCCTTGTCAAAGCGACCGTCAGATGCGGCCCCGGCAATGCGGCGACCGACATGATCAATAATATGGGGCGCACAGTGGCGTGCCGCAAGTGCGGCCTCTAGGCGCAAGCAGTTGAAGCACCTATATTTCGACAACGTTTGTCACCCCCGGGGGGATTATGCTGGGGACCGTGGCAGGTCCGGGACGCCGGACCCGGCACACAGGCGTGACGAGCAAGCATCACGGGGAAGCCATGAACATCTCAGCCAAGATGGAGCAGACCGAGATCCTCAAGGTGAAGCTCGAAGTGCTCCGCCGCGAGCATCGCGATCTGGACGAGGCGATCCACGCGCTGCAGGAACGCGGCTCTGCCGACATGCTGACGATCCGGCGGCTGAAGAAGCAGAAGCTGTATCTGAAGGACCAGATCGCCGTTCTGGAAGACAGGCTGCTGCCCGATATCATCGCCTGATGCGCGGCTTGTGCTGATCTGCCCCGTGGCTATAGTGCCGCCTTCCTGAGAGGGGGGGCCGTGACATGGCACAGACGCAGGTCGCAATCATCATGGGCAGTCAGTCCGATTGGCCCACCCTGCGCGAGGCCGCCACGATCCTCGAGACATTGGGGGTCGCGCATGAGGCGCGGATCGTTTCGGCCCATCGCACCCCCGACCGGATGTGGGATTTCGCCAAGGGCGCGCAGGCGCGTGGGCTGAAGGTGATCATCGCGGGCGCGGGCGGGGCGGCGCATCTGCCCGGGATGGTGGCGTCCAAGACGGTGCTGCCGGTGATCGGCGTGCCGGTCCAGACCAAGGCGCTGGGCGGTGTCGATTCGCTTTACTCCATCGTCCAGATGCCGCGCGGTTTTCCGGTGGCGACGATGGCGATCGGTGCGGCCGGCGCGACGAATGCCGGGCTGATGGCGGCGCAGATCCTTGCGCTGTCCGATCCGGCACTTGCGGCCCGGATCGCGGAATGGCGGGCGGCGCTCTCGGCGTCGATCCCCGAGGAGCCGCAGGATGACTGACCGGCTGGCCCCCGGCGCGACCATCGGCATTCTGGGCGGCGGGCAGTTGGGGCGGATGCTTTCGGTGGCCGCTGCCAGACTGGGCCTGCGCTGCCATATCTTCGATCCCGCCCCCGACTGCCCCGCCGCCGACATGGCCCACCGCGTCACGACTGCGGCCTATGAGGACGCGGGCGCGCTGGCTGCCTTCGCGGCCAGCGTCGATGTGGCGACCTACGAGTTCGAGAATGTCCCGGCCGAGGCGCTCGACCTGATCGAGGTGCAGGTGCCGATCCGGCCGGGGCGGCGGGCACTGGCCACATCGCAGGACCGGCTGACGGAAAAGACATGGCTTGCCGGGCTGGGTCTGGCTACCGCGCCCTTCGCGCCCGTGAACAGTTCGGCGGATCTGCAGGCGGCGCTGGCATCGGTCGGGGTGCCCGCGATCCTGAAGACGCGGCGGCTGGGCTATGACGGCAAGGGGCAGGTGCGGATCACGGATCCCGCGGCGGCCTCGGCGGCCTTCGACTCGATCGACGGGGCACCGGCGGTACTTGAGGGCTTCGTCGATTTCTCGCGCGAGGTTTCGGTCATCGCGGCGCGGGGGCTGGACGGATCGGTCGCGGCCTATGACCCGGGCGAGAATGTGCATGAAGGTGGCATCTTGCGGACAACCACCGTGCCCGCCCGCCTGACGCCCGCCCAGCGCAGCGATGCGGTGCTGATCGCGGCTCGGATCCTGAACGGGCTGGACTATGTGGGGGTCGTAGGGGTCGAGCTCTTCGTGACGGCGGGCGGGCTGGTCGTCAACGAATTCGCGCCAAGGGTGCACAATTCCGGCCACTGGACGCAGAACGGCTGTGTCATCGACCAGTTCGAACAGCATGTGCGCGCCATTGCGGGCTGGCCGCTGGGCGACGGGCGGCGGCATGCGGATGTGGTGATGGAGAACCTGATCGGCGCGGATGTGGAACGAATCCCCGACCTTGCCGCCGACGGGGTTGCGATCCACCTCTACGGCAAGAACGAGGTGCGGGCCGGCCGGAAGATGGGGCATCTCAACCGGGTGACAGCGATGGCGCGCCAGGGCGCGCGATCTGGCGGGTCATGAGCGCGGGGGCTTTGCCGGGCCTGCTTGGGTCGAAACCTCAGGGCGGGCTCATTCCGCCAAACAGCACGTCGCGCAGGGTGAAGTTGCGGTTGAAGCGGCCCTCGCGCAGGAATTCAAGCACCTCGGCGATGACCAGCGGATTGTTCATCATGAAGGTATGGCTGACCGGCAGCACGATATGGTCGCTCATCCCCTCGAGTCTTGTCGAGGCGACCGAGACCTTGCCGTCATCATCGCCCTCGATCAGCGCAGACATGATCGGGTTCAGCGACGCATTGCCTGCGATGATCCCCACCTCATAGGCGGGCAGGTCCAGCCTGTTGGGCAGGCTGTCGGCATCGGTTCCCAATTGCAGGCCGGCCGGGCCGTGGATCCACTGGAAGGGCTCGAATTCGCCGAAGATATCCACCAGTTCCGAGCCGCCGTTGGGCGGGGCCAGCATGACGACGCGGCCCATGTTCGCAGGCCGGTTCCGGGTCAGCCAGTAGCGCACCAGGATCCCGCCCATCGAATGGGTCACGAAATGGACCCGCGCATCGCCGCATTGGGCCACGTCGCGGGGCAGGGTTTCGGCCACCAGACGCTCGATCGACTCCTCGGTCGAGGGGTAGCCGTTGTTGATCACGCGATAGCCTTCGGCCTCGAGCAGGACCTCGAGGGGCGCGAAGGAAAACTCGGTCCGGGCCAGACCGTGCAACAGGACCACGCAATCAGCCTCTGCCGCGGGTTCGTAAGCCACGGCAACCCCGGGGGCGGGGGTCGACAGGAAAAGCCCGGCAACGATCGCGGTCAGACGGTTCATCCCGTCAAGAATAATCAGCACGGGCGTCGGTTTGAAGTCCGCAATGACTCACCCTTGCGTCAGGCGGCCATGGGCGGCAGGGTCCGGCCATGGCCCCGCCCGCCCCGCCCACGCCCGCCCCGACCACGCCTGCTTCGCCCCGGCTGGCCGTCCGCGCGATCCTGCTGCGTCAGGGGCGCCTTCTTCTGGTCAATGCCTGGAAGGGGCGCGATCATCTCTGGTGCGCGCCGGGCGGCGGGGTCGAGGCGCATGCCTCGCTGCACGAAAACCTGCGGCGCGAGATATTCGAGGAGACGGGGTTGACCATCGCGGTCGGTCCGCCCTGCCTTGTGAACGAATTCCACGATCCCGGCGGAAGTTTTCATCAGGTCGACATCTATTTCCGCTGCCGCATCACTGGCGGCGATCCCGATGCCGACTGGACCGATCCCGACGGGATCGTCACCCACCGGCGCTGGGTCACGCGGGCCGAGATGGCGTCCCTGACCGTCAAGCCCGACAGCCTGGCCGATGTGGCCTGGGGCGATGCGGGGGATCCGGCCTGCTACGACGCGCTTGAACCGATCTTGCGCTGACGCACCAGTGCGGCAAGGGCCCGGGCCCGGACAAGATGCATCTGCTGATGGGTCAGCCCATCGACCCGATGCCGTGCCGCGCGGCCCAGATCGGCAAGGGCTGCCGCATCCTGCGCAGCCCCGCTCAGGCAGGCGGCAAGGGCTGCCGCATCGCCCGGTGGAAACAGGCGACCGGTCACCCCGTCAGTCACCAGTTCGCGATGGCCCGCCGTGTCCGAGGCCAGCGCTGGCACTGCCTGGCCCGCGGCATCCGCGATCACACGGGGCTGTTCGTCGGAAAGCGACGGCACGATGATCGCATGATAGCCGCGCAAGAGCGACAGGAACGGCGCACCATAGGGCACCGGATCGCGCAGCGTCAGGCGCACATGCCGCAGGCGCGCGGCGAGGCTCGCCAGATCCTCGCGCATCGGCCCTTCGCCGATCACGTCGATGGTGGGCGACTGTCCGGCGGCCTCGAGCGCCTCGATCGCGGCGATCAGCGTGGCGACACCTTTTTCCGGCACCAGCCGCCCGGCAAGGATCAGGCGAACTTCGTCCGGGCGGGCGGCGAGCGTGCCGTCGATATCCGTGACCATATCCCCGCTGTCGAGCCAGCTTGCCGGCGTGACCAGCACCTCGCCCCGCACGCCTGCGGCAAGCGCGTCGCGATAGCCCTGATGCGTGACCACGGTCAGCGCCGCCCGGCAGACCGAGCTGCGGGCAAGACGTTCTGTCACCGCGGCGCGCAGGCGGGCGGCGGCGCCGTGCGGCCCGGGGCCGGACAGCCGCCAGAAGGCGCTTTCGACCACGATCACGATCGGCCGCCGAAGAAGGCCGGCCAGCGGGTTGACGACAAGGCCCGGCGGGATCGGCCAACCCGCCATGCCCGAATGCACAAGATCGGCCTGCCGGATGGCCCCGACTGCCACCCGGATCATGCGCGGCAGGCGGAAAAGGGCCTGCCGTATGCTCTGGCCTTGGGGGAATGCCTTGAAGCGCAGACCCGGCGGCGGATCGACCCGCACCAGACCCGTGTTGCCCTCGGCCGGGCGGCAGGGGGCAAGCACGGTGAGATCGGTGAGGTAGTCCAGATGGCGCCATAGATCGCGCTGCCAGAGGAGATCGAGCCAGACCCCGCCCTCGGCATCACGAAACCACGGCACGGGCGAGACCAGAAGATAGCGGATGGACGCCAACTCCTGCCCGAGTGCGGCGAACTCCTGCTCCATGTCTTGCATCGGGGCCTCGGTCAGCTTGTCGGGCGGTCCGGCGCGCCGTCCGGGACACCGGTCAGGGTGCCGCTCAGGGCGGCAACCGTGATCCGGCCTCTGGGTAGGACCGAAGATGCGGTCGCGCAACGCAAAAAAGGGGCCCGCCAATGGCGGACCCCGTTGTTCGGGCCAAGCGGCCGCGGATGATTACATCATCCCGTCCATGCCGCCCATGCCGCCCATGCCGCCGCCGCCGCCGCCGCCGGCCGATTCCTTCTGCGGCTTGTCGGCGATCATGGCTTCGGTCGTGATCAGCAGGCCAGCGACCGAGGCTGCGTCTTCCAGAGCGGTGCGCACGACCTTGGCCGGGTCGATGACACCGAACTTGAACATGTCGCCATATTCTTCGGTCTGGGCGTTGAAGCCGAACGACTTGTCATCGCTCTCGCGGATCTTGCCCGCGACCACGGCACCGTCCACACCCGCGTTCTGGGCGATCTGGCGCAGCGGCGCTTCCAGCGCACGGCGGATGATGGCGATGCCGGCATCCTGGTCGCTGTTGAAGCCCTTGAGGCCTTCAAGCGTCTTGGCAGCCTGGACAAGCGCCACGCCACCGCCGACGACGATGCCTTCCTGAACGGCCGCACGGGTCGCGTTCAGCGCGTCATCGACGCGGTCCTTGCGCTCTTTCACTTCGATCTCGGTCATGCCGCCGACGCGGATCACGGCCACGCCGCCAGCGAGCTTGGCAACCCGCTCCTGCAGCTTCTCGCGGTCGTAGTCGCTGGTGGTTTCCTCGATCTGGGCGCGGATCTGCGAGACGCGTGCCTCGATCTCGGCCTTTTCGCCGGAACCGTCGATGACGGTGGTGTCATCTTTCTTGATGATGACCTTCCGGGCGCGACCCAGCATGTCGAGCGTGACCGATTCCAGCTTCATGCCGAGGTCTTCCGAGATGACCTGACCGCCGGTCAGGATCGCGATGTCCTGGAGCATGGCCTTGCGACGGTCGCCAAAGCCCGGGGCCTTGACGGCCGCGATCTTGAGGCCGCCACGCAGCTTGTTGACGACGAGCGTGGCAAGAGCTTCGCCCTCGACGTCTTCCGAGATGATCAGGAGGGGCTTGCCCGACTGGATCACGGCTTCAAGAAGCGGGACCATCGGCTGCAGCGACGAGAGTTTCTTCTCGTGCAGCAGGATGTACACATCCTCAAGCTCGGCCGTCATCTTGTCGGCATTGGTGACGAAGTAGGGCGACAGGTAACCGCGGTCGAACTGCATGCCTTCGACGACATCGGTCGAGGTCTCGAGGCCCTTGTTCTCTTCGACGGTGATGACACCCTCGTTGCCGACCTTCTGCATCGCATCGGCGATCTGGCGGCCGATTTCGGCTTCGCCGTTGGCCGAGATGGTGCCGACCTGGGCCACTTCATCGCTGTCCTTGACGGGACGGGCGGCGGCCTTGATCGACTCGACGACGCGGGTCACGGCCAGATCGACGCCGCGCTTGAGGTCCATCGGGTTCATGCCGGCCGCGACCGCCTTCATGCCTTCCACGACGATGGCCTGGGCCAGGACGGTGGCGGTGGTGGTGCCGTCGCCGGCTTCGTCATTGGTGCGGGAAGCGACTTCCTTCACCATCTGCGCGCCCATGTTCTCGAACTTGTCTTCCAGTTCGATTTCCTTGGCGACCGTCACACCGTCCTTCGTGATCCGGGGCGAGCCGAAGCTCTTGTCGATGACCACGTTGCGGCCTTTCGGACCCAGCGTCACCTTGACCGCGTTGGCCAGGGTGTTGACGCCCTTGATCATGCGGTTGCGGGCGTCGGATTCAAAACGTACGTCTTTGGCAGACATCTGTCAGCTCCTCTTGGAATGTCGGGGAAATGGTGCTCAGGCGGCCTTGGCGGCGGCGACGGCGTCCATGATCCCCAGAATGTCGGATTCCTTCATGATCAGCAGCTCTTCGCCGTCGATCGTGACCTCGGTGCCCGACCATTTGCCGAACAGGATGCGGTCACCGGCCTTGACGGCCATCTCGATCAGCTCGCCCGAGTCCTTGCGGGCACCGGGGCCGCAGGCCACGACTTCGCCCTCGGCGGGCTTTTCCTTGGCGGTATCGGGAATGATCAGACCGCCCTTGGTCTTTTCTTCGCTCTGCACACGGCGCACAAGCACCCGGTCGTGAAGCGGTTTGAAAGTCATCTCTGAAGCTCCTCAGCTCTCAGGTGGGTTCTTAGCACTCAAGTAAGGTGAGTGCCAGCAGGCGGTCATCTAGGCAGACCGTCGCGGCCTGTCAAGCGGGTACGAACAGGACAGATCACGGCTTCGTGAGCACCCCCGCATCCGCCTGTGCCGACCGACGTCGGCCTGGCCTGCGCGGGCCGCGCCTTGAGATCGGGCCGCGCCTCGCCTAGCTGTTCCTTCTGGGTCTGTCGGAAAGGTCACGCATGGTTCTTCTTCGTCTCGCCGTACTCTGCGCGGCGCTCGTCACCGGGCTTTTCACCGCTAGCGCAGCTTCGGCGCTCTGCAGCGGCCCCAGCCTGATCGACCGCCTCACTCCGGCCGAGCTGAAGGCGCTTGACGCCCGCACCGCCGAGATCCCGTTCAGCGACGGGCTGCTCTGGACGGCCGAGCGCGACGGCAAGACCGTCACGCTCATCGGCACGATGCACATCTTCGACCCCCGCCTTGCGCCGATCCGCGACCGCGTCGGCCCCATGATCGCCGCCGCCGACCTGCTGCTGCTGGAAATGACCCCGGCCGAAGAGCGCGAGATGCAGGCCGCAATGGCCAACGACCCCTCGCTCATGTTCCTGACCGACGGCCCCACCCTGCCCGAGTTGCTGGACGACGAAACCTGGGCCGCCGTCGCCGATGCCGCGCGTGCCCGCAACATCCCGCCCTTCATGGCGGCGAAGTTCCAGCCGTGGTTCCTTATGCTGACCCTTTCCATGCCGGCTTGTGCGATGGACCACATGATGATGGGCGAACAGGGCCTGGACCACATGCTGATGACCGATGCCGCCGCCGCGGGCGTGGCGATGCAGGCGCTCGAGGATTGGGACACGCTGTTCCGGATCTTCGACGAAGGGACGATCGAGGAACAGCTCGACTACCTCGCGCTCAGCCTGATGTCGCCCGAGCTGTCGGAGGAAATGTTTGTCGCCATGCTCGACGGCTATTTCGCGGGCGAGGTGGCCCGGATCTGGGAATTGTCACGCTTTGCCATGCGCTTCATGCCCGGCCTTGACCCCGACGAGGCCGACGCCCTGTTCGACATGACGGACGAGGCGCTTCTTGCGCGCCGCAACCATGCCTGGATCCCGGTGATCGAGGCGGCCGCAGCCAGGCATGACGATATCGTCGTCGCCGCAGGCGCTGCCCATCTGCCGGGCGAGGACGGGGTGCTCTACCTGCTGGCCGAACAGGGCTGGACAATCCGGCCCATGCCGTAAGCTGCCGAACGGCGCCCCCGGGCGCCTCGACCGCGTGACATCCAGCCGGCGCCTTCCTATAAGTCCGCCGAATTCATCCCTGCAGGACCTGACAATGACCACGCTCGTCTTCGGCCACAAATCCCCCGACACCGATTCCACCGGCTCTGCCATCGTCTGGGCCTGGTATCTTGACCATACCGGACAAAAGGCCGAAGCCCGCCTGCTGGGCACCCCCAACACCGAGGCGCTTTTCGTCGCCAGCCGCTGGGGGTTCGACCTGCCCCCCGTGCTGTCGGATGTCGAAGACGGCCAGGCTTGCGTCATCGTCGACACGAACAACCCGGCCGAACTGCCCGCCAACATCAACAAGGCAGATGTGCAGGCCATCATCTACCATCACAAGCTGGTCGGCGGGCTTGAGACCAAGGGCCCGATCGAGATCACGA
>JAFIEN010000089.1 GCA_020832515.1 Rubellimicrobium sp.
TCCCCGAAGTCGATCCGGTGATCACCGCCGTCCGACCGGCAAGTGAGGGTCCAAGGCTCATGCTGATTGTCCTTTCGCGTTAACCATTTGCTGCAGGGGTTCACGATTCCGGCAAGGCACGGCCCCGCCCCCGCAAGGCGCCGCCCCCGCAAGGCCCGGCCCGAGGCCGGATGCGACGGCGCTGCCCGATGCATAAAAAAACGCCCGCGCGAGGCGGGCGTTGAGTTATTGAGGCAGGTTTCATACAGGCAAGAAACCTATCGAGCAGTGATGTCGTTATAGGCATTCTTGCGCCGGAGCGCCAGCTAAAAGTTTGATAACGCACACCGCGCGACGTAAGCTTGGGTCAGGGCCATCGCAGCCGGAGGATTGTTTCCAACATGTCGTCAAAACTGATCAAGACCGCTTTCAGGGTCACAGCCAGCCTTGCTCTGGCGGTGGCCCTGGCCCTGCCGCAGGCCGCCATGGCCGAACCGCGTCATGGCATAGCTATGTATGGCGACCCTGTCCTGCCACCGGATTTTGTGGCCCTGCCCTATGCCAATCCCGATGCACCCTTTGGCGGGCGCGTCGTGTCGGCCGAGGTCGGCAGCTTCGACAGCCTCAACCCCTATGTCCTGCGGGGCTCGGTTCCCTGGCAACTGACCTTCCTGATTTCGGAAAGTCTGATGGGCCGCTCGCTGGACGAGCCGTTCTCGCTTTACGGCCTTCTTGCGGAAACGGTCGAGACCGGGCCGAATCGCGAATGGGTGGAATTCCACCTCCGTCCCGAGGCGCGATTCTCGGACGGCACGCCGGTGACGGTCGAGGATGTCATCTTCTCCTACGAGATTCTCGGAACCGAGGGCCATCCGCGCTACCATACCTTCTGGGCCAGGGTCGAAAGCATCGAGGCCGTGGGCGAACGCGGCGTGCGCATCACCTTCAACGAGGACAATCGCGAGCTTGCCCTGATCGCGGGCATGCGCCCCATCTTGCAGAAGGCACAGTGGGAAGGTGTCGATTTCGCCTCGAGCGACGGGTTGACCATGATCCCGGTCACATCCGGCCCCTATGTGATCGAAAGCTTCGAGGCCGGCCGTTTCGTCAGCCTCAAGCGCGACCCCGATTACTGGGGCCGCGACATCCCCTTCCGCCGCGGCACCATGCTCATCGACGAGATCCGCATGGAATTCTTCGGCGACGAGACCGCCGCCTTCGAGGCATTCAAGGTTGGCGAGGTCAACATCACGCGCGAAAACAATGTCGTGCGCTGGAACACGCAGTACGATTTCCCGCGCGTCCAGTCGGGCGCGGTGACGCTTTCGGTCATCCCCCACCAGCGCCCTTCGGGAATGACGGGCTTCGTCATGAACACCCGCCTGCCCCAGTTCGAGGACTGGCGCGTTCGCGAGGCGATGATCCAGGCCTTCAACTTCGAGTTCATCAACGACACGATGACCGGGGGGGAACAACCGCGCATCACCTCCTATTTCTCGAACTCGCCCCTTGCCATGACAGAAGGCCCGGCCGACGGCCGCGTGCGCGACTTCCTTGAACCTTTCGCCGACGCATTGGAGCCCGGCGCTATGGAAGGTTACGCGCTGCCGGTCGGCGACGGGACCGAACGCAACCGCCCCGGCACCCGCGCGGCGGTGGATCTGATGGAAGAGGCCGGCTGGACCATCGCCCCGGACGGGGTGATGCGCAACGAAGCCGGTGAGGCCTTCACCTTCGAGATCGTGATGGAGACCGGCGCGACCGAACTGCAGACGATCATCAACATGTATGTCCAGTCGCTGGGCCGGATCGGCGTGATCCCCCGCGTGACGACGGTCGATGGCGCGCAATACAAGGAGCGGACCGACAGTTTCGATTTCGGCATGACCTACATTCGCCGGGCCATGTCGCTTTCACCGGGCAACGAGCAATTCCTCTACTGGGGGTCGGATCTCGCCGAAGTGCCGGGCAGCCGCAATCTCATGGGCGTGCAGTCCGAGGCGATCGACACGATGATCGAACGCATCCTGAACTCGGAAAGCCAGGAGGATTTCATCGCGGCCTCGCAGGCGCTTGATCGGCTCCTGATGGCGGGGCGTTTCGTGATCCCGATCTATCAGTGGAACGTCAGCCGCATCGCCCATGCCTCGGACCTGCGTTTTCCCGAGACGCTGCCCCTTTTCGGTGACTGGCCGGGTTGGCAACCCGATGTCTGGTGGCACGATCCGGGCTGAGGATGCGTGCTGCCAAACCCGGCAGGCCAGATCTGCCTCTCTGCTTGCAGAAGGCAGGTTCGGCGCCGTGACGCACAGCGCGGGCCTTGCCTGTGCACAGGCAGACGTCTTGCCACCCGGGGCCCGCAAGTCTAGCGAGAGGCGTTGGTAACCGGAGGCCGCCGTGGTCACGCTCGACATCTTCTCGGACCCGGTCTGTCCGTGGTGCCTCATCGGCAAGGCCGGTCTTGACCGCGCGCTGGAACGGGCGGGGGATCACCCTTTCCGGGTCCGCTGGCTGCCTTTCATGCTTCACCCCGACCTGCCCCGCGAAGGCGTGGATTTCGGGGCCTGGCTCGAAACCCGCTTCGGCGGCCGGGCCAAGGCTGCCCGCGCCCTGACCGATGTCGAAGCGAAAGCGGCCGAGGCCGGGCTTTCGCTGGACCTGACGCGAATCGCGCGAATGCCGAACACGATGGACGCGCATCGGCTGATCCATTGGGCGGGTATCGATGGCTGCCAGACCCCCGTGGTCGAGGCACTTTTCCGTGCGCATTTCTCGGAAGGCCGTGACATCGGCCAGGCCGAGGTTCTGGCCGATATCGCCGACGGCGCGGGCATGGATGCCGCGGTCGTGCTGCGGCTTCTGTCCGGGGACGCGGATTTGGACCAAATCCGCGAGGGCGACCGGGCCGCGCGCGCGATGGGGGTGACTGCCGTGCCGACTTTCGTTGTCGCGGGCGCCCATGCGGTGCCCGGCGCCCAGCCACCCGAGCTTTGGGACCGCGTCATCGCCGAGATCACAGCCCAACTGGGGGGCACCGCAGAATGACCGCCACAGCCACCCGCCCGCGCCTCTCGACCGGCGAATTCGTGGCCCTCATGGCGATGCTGACGGCGACGGTCGCCTTCTCGATCGATTCGATGCTGCCCGCCCTGCCCGAGATCGCGCGCGAGCTGTCTCCTGATGCGGTGAACCGGGCGCAGCTGATCCTGACCTCCTTCGTCTTCGGCATGGGCCTCGGCACGCTTTTCGTCGGGCCCATGGCCGATGCCTGGGGCCGGCGGCCGGCCCTGTTCGGAGGGGCCGCGCTCTATTGCCTCGGCGCGGTGCTGGCCTGGTCGGCCCCCACGCTCGAGATCATGCTGGCGGCGCGCCTGCTTCAGGGGCTGGGCGCCGCTGCACCCCGCGTGGTGGCGGTGGCGATGATCCGCGACCAGTTCGAGGGCCGCGAGATGGCGCGGATCCTGTCCTTCGTGATGATCATCTTCACGCTGGTCCCTGCCATGGCGCCGCTGCTGGGGTCCTTCATCATCGCGGGCTTCGGCTGGCGGGCGATCTTCGGCAGCTTCCTTGTCTTCTCGGTCATCTCGATGGTCTGGCTGGCCCTGCGCCAGGGCGAGACGCTGGACCCCGCCAATCGCCGCCCGCTGCAGGTGCGGCTTCTGTGGGCCGGCCTTCGCGAAGTGCTGGCCAATCCCACGACACGGCTGTCGATCGCGGTGCAGACGCTGGTCTTCGGGATGCTTTTCTCGGTCCTGTCGTCCACGCAGCAGGTGTTCGACCTGACCTATGGACGCGGTCCGCAGTTTCCCTGGTGGTTTGCCGGCATCTCGCTTGTCTCGGGGACGGCGGGGTTCGTGAATGCGAAGCTGGTGATGCGGCTGGGGATGCGGGCGATCATCCGGATGGCGCTGGCCGGACAGATGGTGATCTCGACCATCATGATCGCGGCGATCCTGTCGCCCCTGCCGCCCGAGCAGGAGTTCGTGGTCTATCTGGTCTGGACGACCTCGGTCTTCTTCCAGTCGGGGCTGATGATCGGCAATCTCAACGCGCTCGGGATGGAGCCGATGGGCCGGCTGGCGGGCTTTGCCGCCTCGGTCATCGCGTCGCTCGCGACGGTGGGATCGGTGCTGATCGCGGCACCGATCGCGCTGTCTTACGATGGCACGGCGATGCCGATCGCGATTGGCACGCTTGTCGCGGCCTTTGTCGCGCGCCTTCTGGCCAGCCGGATCCGGCGCGGGGCGTAAGCGCGCGCGAATTTGGCCAAATTCGCAGGGGCCCGCCGAATTTGGACAAATTCGGCCCCGCCCTCAGACTACCGCCTTCAACTTGCGCTCTTCGGCCAGCCGCTCGGCCAGATCCTTGGCGATGGCGAAGGCGCCCTTGATCTTGTCGGCCTCTTTCGTCCAGTCGCGGATCAGCACGATCTTGTTGTCCTTGACCTTTGCCGTGCCCTTCTGCCCCTCGATGAAACCGACCAGCACCCTCGGCGAGGCGAACTTGTCGTTGTGAAACTGGATCGTCGCCCCCTTCGGCCCCCCGTCCAGCCGCGCGATGCCCGCCCGCTTGCACATCGCCTTGATCCGAACGATCAGGAGAAGCGTGTTCACCTCGCGCGGGAGTGTCCCGAACCGGTCGATCAGTTCCGCAGCAAAGCCCTCGAGCTCGACCTTGGTCGACAGCGCCGAGAGCCGCCGGTAAAGCCCCAGCCGCACGTCGAGGTCGGGCACATAGTCCTCCGGGATCAGCACGGGCACGCCAAGGTTGATCTGCGGCGCCCAATGCCCGTCCGTCTCGGGCAGGCCCTCCGAGGTGCCTGCGCGGATGCGGTCGATCTCGTCCTCGAGCATCTGCTGATAGAGTTCGAACCCGACCTCGTTGATATGGCCCGATTGTTCCTCGCCCAGAAGGTTGCCCGCACCCCGGATATCAAGGTCCTGGCTGGCCAGCGTGAATCCGGCGCCAAGCGTGTCGAGGCTGCCCAGTACCCGCAGCCGCTTTTCGGCCGAGGGGGTCAGCTTCAGGCGGGGCTTGGTCGTAAGATAGGCATAGGCGCGGCTCTTGGACCGCCCGACCCGCCCCCTGATCTGGTAGAGTTGTGCCAGGCCGAACATGTCGGCCCGCCAGACCACCATCGTATTGGCCGTCGGAATGTCGAGGCCCGATTCCACGATCGTCGTCGCCAGAAGCACGTCGTATTTGCCGTCGTAGAAGGCGTTCATCCGGTCGTCCAGCTCGCCCGCCGCCATCTGCCCATGGGCCACCACGACCGATACCTCGGGCACCTCGCGTTTCAGCCAGTCCTCCATCTCGGGCAGGTCGGCGATGCGGGGGACGACGAAGAACGACTGCCCGCCCCGGTAGTGTTCCCGCAACAGCGCCTCGCGCAGGGTGATCGTGTCGAATTCGCTGACATAGGTGCGGATCGCCAGCCGGTCGATCGGCGGCGTGCCGATGATCGACAGGTCCCGCATCCCCGAGAGCGATTGCTGCAGCGTGCGCGGGATCGGCGTCGCCGTCAGCGTCAGCACATGCACGTCCGAGCGCAGCTCTTTCAGCCGTTCCTTGTGGCCCACGCCGAAATGCTGTTCCTCGTCAATGACAAGCAGGCCGAGGTTGTGAAACCTTATCCCCTTGGCCAGAAGCGCATGGGTGCCCACCACGATATCCACCGTGCCTTTCGTCAGCCCCTCGCGCGTGGCCTGCGCGTCCTTCGCGGAAACGAAGCGCGACAGGGGCCGGACCTGGATCGGAAAGCCCCGGAAGCGTTCGGCAAAGTTCTTGTAGTGCTGGCGCGCCAGCAGCGTGGTCGGCGCGATGATCGCCACCTGCACGCCCGACATGGCCGCGACGAATGCCGCGCGGATCGCCACCTCCGTCTTGCCGAACCCCACGTCCCCGCAGATCAGCCGGTCCATCGGGCGGCCCGAATCCATGTCGCTCAGCACATCCTCGATGGCCTGAAGCTGGTCATCCGTCTCGGCATAGGGAAAGCGGGCAAGGAACTGGTCCCAGATCCCTTCCGGCGGGTTCAACTCCGGCGCCTTGCGCAGCGCGCGTTCGGCAGCGACCCGGATCAGCCGCTCGGCCATCTGGCGCAGGCGCTCCTTCATCCGCGCCTTCTTGGCCTGCCAGGCGCCCCCGCCCAGCTTGTCGAGCAGGCCCTCGGCATGGCCGAAACGGCTCAGCAGTTCGATGTTCTCGACCGGCAGGTAGAGCTTTGCCCCTTCGGCATATTCCAGCGACAGGCATTCATGCGCCGCCCCCGCCGCCCGGATCACCTCGAGGCCCTGATAGCGGCCGACCCCGTGATCGACATGGACCACCAGATCGCCGGGCGACAGGCTTTGCGCCTCGGTCAGGAAATTGTCGGCCCGCTTCTTGCGCCGTGACTGACGGATCAGGCGCTCGCCCAGCACGTCCTGTTCCGAGATGACGGTCAGGCCATCTGCCTCGAACCCGTGTTCCAGCGGCCAGACCGCAAGATGCACCCCCCGCTTTCCCACGCGGGAAAAGTCGGTGACGGGCAGGGTTTCGCCCACGCCCTCATCCTCGATCAACCCGGTCAACCGTTCCCGTGCACCTTCCGAATAGCTGGCGACGATCACGGGGCCGACGTCGGCCCTTGCCTTTATATGATCCGCGAGGGTGCTGAAAAGGTTTGTCTTTTCCTGTTGCCTCTCGGGCGCGAAATTGCGTCCGATCCGCCCGCCGGCATCCGTGACGCCAAGGCCCGTGGCCAGCGGCAGGACATTGAACTGCATCACCCGCCGGCCCGCCACGGCCCCGGTCCAGCCGGCATCGTCCAGATAGAGCAGCTGCGGAGGGGCCGGCTTGTAGACCGTGTCCATCCGTCCCTTGATCTTGAGCGCAAGGGAGCGCGTCTCGTACTGGTCTGCGATCGAGGTCCAGCGCGCCACCCTTGCGGGCGTGACCGAATCGTCCAGCGTGATCGTCGCTCCGGGCAGGTAGTCGAACAGCGTCTCGAGCCGGTCATGGAAAAAGCCCAGCCAATGCTCCATCCCGGCATGCTTGCGCCCGGCACTCACCGCTTCATAGAGCGGGTCGTCGGTGCCGGCCGCGCCAAACTCGATCCGGTAGCTTTGCCTGAACCGGGTGATGGCGGCCTCGTCCAGCACGATCTCGGACACGGGCGCAAGTTCGACCCGTGTCAGCTTTTCGGTCGTGCGCTGGGTCGCGGGATCGAAGCGCCGCGCCCCGTCCAGAACATCCCCGAAGAAATCAAGCCGCACCGGCCCGTCCTGTCCCGGCGGATAGATGTCGATGATGCCGCCGCGCACGGCATAATCGCCGGGCTCGACCACGGTGGGGCTTTGTGTGAAGCCCATGCGCACAAGGAAATTGCGCAACGCCCCCTCATCGACCCGCGTCCCCACGGTCGCGACAAAGGCCGAGCTGCGCACCAGATCGCGTGCAGGCACCCGCTGCGTTGCGGCATTGAGCGTGGTCAGCAGGACGAAGCGGTCGGGCATCCCATGCGTCAGCGCGGCAAGCGTGGCCATGCGTGTGGCCGAAACCTCGGGATTGGGCGAGACACGATCGTAGGGCAGGCAGTCCCAGGCCGGAAAGACGAAAACCGGCAGGCCGGGATCGAAAAAGGCCAGCGCCGCCTGCATCGCGACCAACCTGCGGTCGTCGCGCGAGACATGCAGGACCGGGCCGCCGGTCCGGGCGATCTCGGACAGGATCAGGCGCGCATCGAAGCCTTCGGGCGCGCCGCTGACGGTGACATGGTGGGGCGAGGCAATCATGCGCGTGGACCTACGCGGGCAGGCGCCCGTGTCAACCATCCGTGTCCACCATCGGTGCCTTTCGGGCCGATCCTTCAGAAGATCGGAAAGCCCATGACAAGGTTCCGATACATTCCGTACATCGCCGTGACAAAGATCGAGATCATGCCGATCACCTGTGTCCAGAACCGGTGGCGGACAAGCGGTCGGAACAGCTCCTCGGCCCGCGGTTCCTCGCGGGCAAGCCGATATGCCAGCCGCAGACTGAGCAGGCCCACCAGCGTCATGGGAAGGGCGATCAACAGGACGGCCTGTGCGAATTCGTAGCGGTACCAGACCGCCATCGTCGCCAGCATCGTCAGGATGAACCCCAGGAAGCCCAGCATGAACACGCCCGAAACCTCGATGATATAGATCGCGCGATTGACGTTGATCCGGACCAGATCCTCCATGTCTTCAAGCGCTTCGCCCCCATGCCGGCGGGCGCGCTGGATCATGTCATAGGGGACGCCCATGACGTAATGGCTGGCCGATGACCAGGCGACAGCAAGAATGATCCAGTACCAGATGCTGGAAAAGGACCGTGTGCTGATCGTTTCGAAGATTGTCTTGGTCAGGTCCAAGGCGGCGGCAGCCCCGTCAGATGCAGTGTGGGGGGAACCTAGCGCGCAGCCCGGGCCTTGCCCAGACTTGTGAAGATCCTCGATCCGTGGCACCTCGTCTGGTGTGACAGAAAGGCCCGTGCGCGACCGGTCCCCCCGGCAGCCAGCTCCCCGAACGACCGGTCCCCCGAAGACGGGTCCCGAACGACTGGGCTGCCGGCGACGGGGCCCGGCGAAGGACCTGCAAAGAGGCAACCCGATGAAACCGACAATCGCCCCCTACCCCGCCGCCAGATTCCGCCGCCTGCGTCGCACGCCCGCCCTGCGCGCGCTGATGCGCGAGACCCATCTGGAACCGTCGGATTTCATCTGGCCGGTCTTCGTCATGGCCGGGGTAGACGACGAAACCCCCATCCCCTCGATGCCCGGCGTCACCCGCAAGACCGTCGACCGGATCGCGCGGGCGGCGAAAGAGGCCCATGGCCTTGGCATCCCCGCGATCTGCATCTTTCCCTATACCGCGATGGACGCCCGGACCGAGGATTGCGCCGAGGCCTGGAACCCCGACAACATCGCCAACCGCGCCATCCGCGCGATCAAGGATGCGGTTCCCGAAATGGCGGTGATGACCGATATCGCGCTCGATCCCTACAACATCAACGGCCATGACGGCTATGTCGAGGGGGGCGAGATCGTCAACGACCGCACCATCGAGGCGCTTGTGAAGATGGCGCTGGCCCAGGCCGCGGCGGGGGCCGATATCCTTGGCCCCTCCGACATGATGGACGGCCGGATCGGAGCGATGCGGGCAGCCCTCGAAGGGGCCGGGCATCAGAATGTCTCGATCCTGTCCTATGCCGCGAAATACGCCTCGGCCTTCTACGGCCCCTTCCGCGATGCGGTCGGCGCCTCGGCGGCACTCAAGGGCGACAAGAAGACCTACCAGATGGACCCGGCCAACAGCGACGAGGCGCTGCGCATGATCGAACGCGACCTGACCGAGGGCGCCGACATGGTCATGGTCAAGCCCGGCATGCCCTATCTCGACATCTGCCGCCGCGTGAAAGACACCTTCGGCGCGCCGACCTTTGCCTATCAGGTGTCGGGCGAATACGCGATGATCCGGGCCGCAGGCGCGAATGGCTGGATCGACGGCGAAAAGGTCATGCTCGAAAGCCTGATGTGCTTCAAGCGCGCGGGCTGCGACGGCGTCCTGACCTATTTCGCCCCCGAGGCGGCACGGATCCTCAACGGCTGAGCGACAGTGGTGGCGGCGGCGGCGGCGCGCGCGCCCCGGGTCAGCAATCTCCCGCCAATCGGGGCCTTGACTGGTGACAGAGCGTCGCGAGCCGTATATTGTGTCACCCACAGGTCCGGCCACAAGGACCGCGAGGCTGAAAGGGCAGAGAATGGCACTCACGCGACGGCTTTTCGCCGGGGGCGCTCTCATGACGCTTCTGGCATCCTGCGGCAACGGGATCGGCAGCCCGGGGGCCGCCACGATCGACGCCCGCGTCGACAGCACGCTGGCCTTCATGTTCCAGACCTATCCCGGCACCCGCGAACTGGCCGACAAGGCCGCGGGCATGCTGGTGATGCCGCTGGTGACCGAGGCCGGCCTCGGCTTCGGCGGCTCTTTCGGCCGCGGCGCGCTCCGGATCGGCCCCTCGACCGTGGATTATTATTCCGCCGCTGCCGCAAGCGCCGGGTTCCAGATCGGGGCCCAACAGTTCAGCCATGTCCTGTTCTTCATGACAGAGGACGCGCTGATGGAATTCCGGACCTCGCCCGGCTGGGCTGCGGGCGCCAATATCGTCTATGCGATCAATGATCAGGGCGAGATGCTGCGGGCCGAGACGATCACCTCGATGTCCCCCGTCATCGCGGTGGTCTTTGCCCAGACCGGCCTGCGCGTGGGCGCCACGATCGAAGGCACGAAATACACCCGCATCATCCCCTGACCCGGTGCCGTCCCGGTGCGATGCCCCGGCACGCCCACGGGGTGCCCACGGGGCGCGCGCTCGCCCGGGGAAAGGTCCACCGGACCTTTCCCGATCCGGTCTCGCCCCCTGCTTCTTTTGTTCTCAAATATCCCGGGGGGAGGCCCGGAACGGGCCCGGGGGGGCGCGCCCCCCCCCCCCCGGGGTAGGCAAATAAAGACCGCCCCCCCCCCCCCCCCCCCCCCCCCCCCCCCCCCCCCCCCAGGAATTTGGCCAAATTCCTGCCCGCCCCAGGTCGGAACCATCGCACTCATCCTGACCGCGACATTTCCTGTCGCCTTTGACCAACCCTTCCCCGCGCAGCTACGGGATGTTTGCCCAGCATGAACCGGAGCCCATTCCCATGAAGACCACCACCCGTGTTGCCGTGATCGGCGGAGGCGTCGTCGGCTGTTCAGTCCTTTACCACCTGACGAAACTCGGCTGGTCGGACGTGATGCTGATCGAACGCTCGGACCTTACCTCCGGCTCGACCTGGCACGCCGCAGGCGGGTTCCACACGCTCAACGGCGACACGAACATGGCCGCCCTTCAGGGCTATACCATCCGCCTCTACAAGGAGCTCGAGGCGCTGACGGGCATGTCCTGCGGCCTGCACCATGTGGGCGGCATCACGCTGGCCGACACGCAGGAACGCTTCGACATGCTCAAGGCCGAACGCGCCAAACACCGCTACATGGGCCTCGACACCGAGATCCTCACCCCCGACGAAGTCGCGCAGATGACCGACGGGCTGGTCAACACCGCCGGCATCATCGGCGCGCTCTACGATCCGCTCGACGGCCACCTCGACCCGTCCGGCACGACCCATGCCTATGCCAAGGCCGCCCGCATGGGCGGCGCAGAAATCGTGCTGCACAACCGCGTCCTTGAAACCAACCCGCGCCCTGACGGCACATGGGATGTGGTGACGGAAAAAGGCACGATCCATGCCGAACACATCGTCAACGCCGGCGGCCTCTGGGCGCGTGAGGTGGCGGCGATGGCGGGCGTCTACCTCCCCCTCCTGCCGATGGCGCATCAATACCTAGTCACAGACGACATCCCCGAGATCTACAATCGCGGTCAGGAATTCCCCCATGTGATGGATCCCGGCGGCGAAAGCTACCTGCGACAAGAGGGGCGCGGCCTCTGCATCGGCTTCTACGAAAAACCCTGCGAGGCATGGTCCGTCGACGGCACACCCTGGAGTTTCGGCCATGAACTGCTGAACGAGCAGTTCGACAAGATCGAGGAGTCCGTCGCCTTCGCCTATCGCCGCTTCCCCGTTCTCGAACGCGCCGGCGTCAAGCGCGTGATCCACGGCCCCTTCACCTTCGCCCCCGACGGCAACCCGCTGATCGGCCCGGTGCCGGGCTTGCGCAACTACTGGTCTGCCTGCGCCGTCATGGCGGGCTTCTCCCAGGGTGGCGGCATGGGCCTCGCCCTTGCCCAATGGATGACCCTCGGCGAGGTCGAGCGCGACCCCCGCGGTTTCGATGTGGCCCGCTTCGGGAACTGGACCACCCCCGGTTACACCGTCCCCAAGGTGATCGAGAACTACCAGACCCGCTTCTCCGTCGCCTATCCGAACGAGGAGAAACCCGCCGCACGGCCGTTCCGCACCACGCCAATGTACGACATCTTCACGGGCATGCGCGCCGTCTGGGGACAGCAATACGGTCTCGAGGTCGTCAACTACTTCGCCCTGCCGGGCGAGCCCACATACGAGACTCCCACCTTCCGCCGCTCCAACGCATGGGAGGCCACAAAGGCCGAAGTGATGGCCGTCCGCGAAGGCGTTGGCATCAACGAATTGCAGAACTTCGGCAAATATCGCGTCACCGGCCCCAGGGCCCGCGCCTGGCTCGACCACATCATGGCCGGCACGATCCCGAAACAGGGCCGCATCGCGCTCAACCCGATGCTGGCCGCAAGCGGCAAGATCATCGGCGATTTCACCGTCACCTGCCTGTCGGAAACCGAATTCCAGCTGACCGCCAGCTACGGCGCGCAGGGCTGGCACATGCGCTGGTTCGAAAGCCACCTTCAGGACGGGGTCCGGGTCGAGAACATCTCCGACACCCGATCCGGTTTCCAGATCGCCGGCCCCCGCGCCCGCGACCTGCTGGCCCGCGTCACCCGCGCGGATGTGAGCACGCAAGCCTTCCGCTTCATGGACGCGCGCCGCATGACCGTGGGCATGGCCGATTGCCTTGTCCAGCGCGTCAGCTACACCGCCGATTTGGGATACGAGATCTTCTGCGACCAGATGTCCGTCCGCCACCTCTGGGATACGCTCTGGACCGCAGGTCAGGATCTTGGCCTCACCCCCTTCGGCATGCGGGCGATGATGTCGCTGCGTCTCGACAAATGGTTCGGCAGCTGGGGGCGCGAATTCAGCCCCGACTACACGCCTCTCGAAACCGGGCTCGACCGCTTCCTGCGCTACAACAAGCCCGCCGATTTCATAGGCAAGGCCGCCGCGATGGCCGAAAAGGCCAGCGGTCCCGCCCGTCGCCTGGCCACGTTTATCGTCGATGCGACGGATGCCGATGTCACGGCGTGGGAACCGATCTGGCTGGATGGCACGGTGCAGGGGTTCTGCACCTCTGGTGGCTATTCGCACTTTACAGGCCAATCGGTCGCCTATGGCTTCCTGCCCGACGGCGCGATCCGCGAGGGGCTTGATGTCGAGATCGAGATCCTTGGTCAGCGCCGCCCGGCCCGCGTGACATTGGCGCCGCTCTTCGATGCCGACGGGGCGTGCATGCGTGGCTGACCCCTGCCCCGCCCGCGGTGCGGCAAACGCCCCTCTGCCCTTTCGCTTTGGTCGAAATACTCCGGGGGGAGGCCCGTCAGGGCCGGGGGGCGGCGCCCCCCAAAGCCGTCCCGGCCAGGAGCGCGTGGCCGGAGGGATGCGGCCTCCGCCCGTCCTGATCCTGGCCGCCGGCCGCTCGACGCGCATGCGCGGCCGCGACAAGCTGGTCGAACGGATCGGCGACGAACCCCTCCTGCGCCGCCAGGCCCGGATCGCACTCGAGGTCAGCGACCGCGTCCTTGTCACGCTTCCCGCCCCGGATCACCCCCGCGCGGCCCTTCTTGCGGGCCTCCCCGTCAGCATCCTGACCCCGCCGGAGGCCGCCGAAGGCCTTTCCGGTTCGCTTCGCGCCGGTGTCGAGGCCCTGCCTGCCTGCGACCGTTTCCTCGTGCTGCTTGCCGATCTGCCCGAACTGACGCAGGTCGATCTGCGAAAGGTCATG
>JAFIEN010000090.1 GCA_020832515.1 Rubellimicrobium sp.
TAGGTGTCCGAGGCGGGGCCAAGCGTCGCCACGATCTTGACATTGCGGTGGCGTTTCATCTGGCCTTCCTCTCTGGTCTCGTGTCTGGCACGCGTGCTGGCGCGTGCGGGTTTCGGCTGCGGCGTTACCGCTAACGCAGCCCGTGTCCTTATTGCGCAATTCCCTTCGCCTCACAACTGGCCTAAGGCGTTTGTCATTGCGATGACAAGGCCTCCATGACCCTCGCCCCCCATCCCGCTTGTGAAATCGTCGGCGAGGCGCGCCCCTCGCGCTGGCTGGTGACCTGCGATCACGCCTCGAACGCGGTGCCCGACTGGGTGGCGGGTGGCGATCTGGGCTTGCCGCCCGGGGATATGGCCCGACATATCGCCTGGGATGTGGGAGCGGCGGGCTTTGCGCTGGCGCTGGCACGGCGGCTCGAGGGGCCTGCGATCCTGACGCGCTTCTCGCGGCTTGTGATCGACCCGAACCGGGGCGAGGATGACCCCACGCTGCTGATGCGCCTTTACGACGGGACGATCATTCCCGCCAACCGCCATGCCGGGCCTGCGACGCGCCAGGAGCGGCTGGACAGGCTCTATCACCCCTATCACGCGGCCCTGGCCGATCTTGCCGCCCGGCGCGCCGACCGGGTGATCTGCGCCGTGCACAGCTTCACCCCGCAACTGAAGGGCCGCCCGCCCCGGCCCTGGCATGTGGGCATCCTCTATTCCCATGTCGACGACCGCCTTGCCCGCCCCCTGATCGACCGGCTGCGGGCCGAGCCTGACCTTTGTGTCGGCGAGAACCAGCCCTATAGCGGGCATCTGCCCGGCGACGCCATCGACCGTCATGCCTTGCAGGCCGGGCGTCCGAACATACTTCTGGAACTCAGGAACGATCTCATCGCCACGCCGGACGGGCAGGAGCATTGGGCCGACCGCCTTGCCCCCATCCTGTCCCAGGTCCTGCGCGCGAGCCAGCTTTAGGAGGACCCATGGACGACCAGACCCGGACCGAGATCGAGGCCGCGGCCTTTCGCAGGCTGCGCCGGCATCTTCTGCAGGATCGACCGGATGTGCAGAACATCGACCTGATGACCCTGGCGGGTTTTTGCCGCAACTGCCTGGCCCGATGGGTTCAGGAGGCGGCAGCCGATCGCGGGATCGAGATGACCAAGGACGAGGCGCGGACAGATTACTACGGCATGCCCTATGCCGACTGGGTCGCCGCGCATCAGGCCGAGGCCGATGCAGACAAGCAGGCCGCCTTCCGCGAGGCCTTCGCCCGCAATGTGGGCGATGCGGGATAGGCACTGGAGCGGCCCTGGACCGACGGCTTCCGGCCGTGCCGGATCGGCAACGCGGGAACGAAGTCCTTGCCAGCCCCGGCCGGCTTGACCAAAAAGGCGGGCATTCCGCCCCGGTACCTGCTAGGCTCATGCCCAGCAGCGGAGCTTTGGGGTGGCGCGGCGGCACGAAGCGGAAAAGAGCGGAGACGATGAGCAGCACCCCCCCGATGGACGCCGACCTGCGTGAAAAGATCATCTCGGACCCGGCGGTCCTTCTGGACGATCAGGACATCATGCGCGCCCTTGTGGCCGCGAACGAACGCAGCATGGGTCCGAACATCGTCGATCTGCGCGGCATCGCGATGGAGCGGCTCGAGGCGCGGCTGGACCGGCTCGAGGACACGCACCGTTCGGTCATCGCCGCAGCCTATGAGAACCTGGCCGGGACGAACCAGATCCACCGGGCCGCCTTGCGTGTGCTTGATGCGACGCAGTTCGAAGCCTTTCTGCGCGATCTGGCCGGGGATGTTGCCGATATCCTGCGCGTCGATGCGATGCGGCTGGTGCTCGAATCGGCGGCCACGGACGAGGAACCGGCGATTGCCCGCCTGAACGACGTGCTGACCGTGGTGCCGAGGGGCTTTATCGAGACATATGTCACGCGTGGCCGCAACCTGCCCGTGCGGCAGGTGACCCTGCGCCAGATCCGGCCCGAGGATGACCGGCTTTATGGTGACAAGGCCGATTATGTCCAGTCCGAGGCCTGCCTGACACTGGATTTCGGTGATGGTCGCATGCCCGGAATGCTGGTCATGGGATCGGAAGATCCCCATCAGTTCACACCCCAGCACGGGACCGACCTGCTGGCCTTCTTCACCGGTGTTTTCGAGCGTGCAATGCGGCGCTGGCTGGACTGACGTGACCGACCCCGTCCGGGCCCCTTCCGAGGCGTTGACGGCGGCGCTGGCGGGCTGGCTTGATCATGAGCGGGCGTTGAAGGGTGCAGCCGACAATACGATTGCTGCCTATCAGTCCGATGTGCTTGGGTTTCTTGGCTTTCTGGCACGGCATTGCGGTGGCGCCGGGGGCGTGACGCAGATCGCCGACCTGGCCCTTTCGGACATGCGGGCCTGGATGGCGCATGAGCGGGCGCGTGGTCTTGGCGCGCGGTCGCTGGCACGGGCGCTTTCGGCGGTGAAGGGCTTTGTCCGCTGGCTGGCCGAGCGCGAGGGCTTTGACCCGACCGTTGCGCTTTCGGTCCGTGCGCCGCGCCTGCCCGCCCGCCTGCCCCGCCCGCTTGCGGTCGATGCGGCTGCCAGCCTGATCGATACGGTGGGGCTGCAGTCCGAGACCCCGTGGATCGCGGCCCGTGATGCGGCCATCGTCACCCTGCTTTACGGCTGCGGCCTGCGCATTTCCGAGGCGCTGTCCCTGACCGGCGCCGACGCGCCGTTGCCCGAGGTGCTGCGCATCCGCGGCAAGGGCGGGCGCACGCGCCTTGTCCCGGTGATCCCGGTGGCGCGGTCCGCTGTGGCGGGATATCTTGCGCTTTGTCCGCATGCTTTCGACCGTCATGGCCCACTCTTTCGGGGCGCGCGCGGCGGCGCGCTTTCGCCGCGTCTGGTCCAGAAGGCGATGGAGCGGGCGCGGCTGCAACTGGGTCTGCCCGCCAGTGCCACGCCGCATGCGCTGCGCCATTCCTTCGCCACGCATCTGCTGTCCGCCGGCGGCGATCTGCGCGCGATCCAGGAGCTTCTGGGCCATGCCTCGCTTTCGACGACACAGGGCTACACCGCCGTCGATGCCGCCCGGCTGATGGAGGTCTACGACAACGCCCATCCCCGGTCCCGATCAGGCACCTGATCCGCGCATCTTTCCGTGATCGCCGGATCGGTTGCGCTTGTTTCCGGATTGCTTCATGACGGCGTGATGACACTCGCGCGCAAGGCCCTTGCCGTCCATCTGCTGACCGCCACTGGCGCGGTTTTCGCCATGCTTGCCATGCTCGAAGCGGTGGCGGGCGACTGGAACATGATGTTCCTGTGGCTGGTCGTCGCCTTCTTCGTGGACGGCATCGACGGGCCTTTGGCGCGGCGGTACGACGTCAGGCACAACGCCCCCAATTTCGACGGGGTGCTTCTCGATCTGATCATCGATTACCTGACCTATGTCTTCGTGCCGGCTTATGCGCTGTTCCAGTCGGGGCTGATGCCCGGCTGGACCGGCTGGTTCGGGATCTTCGTCATCACGTTCGCCAGTGCGATGTATTTCGCTGACACGCGGATGAAGACGCGGGACAAGTCGTTTTCCGGTTTTCCGTCCTGCTGGAACATGGTCGTGCTGGTGCTGTTCGCCATCTCGCCCAACTTTTACGTGATCGTCGCACTTGTGGCGTTGTTGGCGGTCACGATGTTCCTGCCCGTCAAGTTCATCCACCCCGTTCGCACCAAGCGCTGGCGCAGCGTGTCCTTGCCGATGGCGCTGGGCTGGACGCTGTTTGCCGGCTGGGCGGCCTGGGTCGATTTCGATGCGCAAAGCTGGGCGCTCTGGGGGTTGGTGATCACGTCGATCTACCTTGTCTCGGCCGGTGCCGTGCAGCAACTGGTCTACGGCAAGGACGGCTAGCCCGCGCATCGAAACTGGGGCAAATGGGCCGCCCGGGCATTGGAAAACCGTGCCCCGGCAGAGTTGTCCCCATCTTTCCGCTTTACAGAACGGCCCAACTCGCGCCACCATATCTCGTAGGGGCGTTTCTGCAGTCCACCGCCTCTAGAGCAGTCAACAACCGCTTGGGGTGTCTGCCTTGCCCCTTGTGAAAAGCGAATGAGGGCGCAGATGGCACTGTCGGAACAGTATCTTGACGCTGACGATCTCGACCCGATCGATCTGGTCGAACATATCGCCGAACATCACGCATGGGAGTTCGACCGCATCGCCCAAGACCAGATCGCGATGGCAGTCGAGGGGCAGTGGCGGACCTATTCCATCACGCTGGCCTGGTCCGCCTTCGACGAGACGCTGCGCCTGATCTGCACCTTCGAGATGGACCCCCCCGAGGAGCGGCTTCCGGCGGTCCACGCGCTGATGAACGGGGTGAACGACCTGTGCTGGACGGGCTGCTTCACCTGGTGGAGCGAACAGAAGCTGATGGTCTGGCGCTACGGCCTTGTGCTGTCGGGCGAACAGATTGCCGGGCCTGAACAGATCGACACGATGATCCGGTCGGCCGTAATGGCCTGCGAGCGGTTCTATCCTGCGTTCCAGCTTGTCACCTGGGGTGACCGCAAGCCCGAGGATGCGATCCAGGTCGCAATCAGCGAGGCCTACGGGCGGGCCTGAACGCAACGGCATTGCACGGATGCGCAGGGATCGTCATGCCCCCTGCGGACCCGGATCCCGGAATTCGTGCGGTGTTCCGGACGACCAAGCCATGATTTTAGGCGAAAATTCGCGCAAGAGCCGACAATAAGGCAGAATTGCATGTGCGAATGGTTCCAACGGCCTTTCCAGCCTGATAGTGATGTCGGATCGAGCGGTGGAAAAACACCGCCACGGATGTGTTCGGGCAGGATCGTCAGGCAACGGCGGGACGCCCCCACAATCGGGACAAGACGTTGAAGTATATTACATCCCTGCCGCGTCGAGCAAAGCAGGCCATCATCATCGCCGCGGACACGGTTCTTGTCCCGTTGGCGCTTGCAACTTCCCTGGTGCTTCAGCAGAACGGGCTTCCCGCCTATGGAGGTCTGACGGGAAACTGGCCTGCGATCCTGCTTCTGATGATGGTATCGGTCCTGCTGGCCATCGTCCTTGGCATTCACCGCATCCAGCTCAAGGCCTATGAGAACTGGGCGATCGCATTGACCGCGATCCATGCGGCAACGCTGGCCATCGTCACCGCCGCACTGGACGAATTGGCAGGCTACGGGACGAATTTCACCACCTTCATCATCTTTGCACTTGTCTATTTCCTGATGGTCTATTCCGTTCGGGTCAGCATGCTGCACATTCTGCTTGCGATCTATCGCAGCGGCCGCGAGCAGGTCAGGGTGCTGATCTACGGCGCCGGCCTGACCGGACAGCAGCTTGCCGCGGCGCTCAAGACCGATGACACGATCAAGGCAGTTGCCTTTGTCGATGACAGCAAGGCATTGCAGGGCACGCTGGTGCACGGGCTGTATGTGCATTCACCGGTCGTGATCGCCGCGCTGGCGCGCAACAAGGCGGTCCGGCGTGTCCTACTTGCTATGCCGTCGCTGCCGCGGGCCCGGCTGGCGCAGATCACCCGACGGATCGAGGAAATGGATCTCGAGGTGCAGACCCTGCCCTCATTCGCCCAGCTTGCTGGATCGGGGCCCGAGCTTGTCGACCAGCTTGCTCCGGTCGTCGCGGGCCAGTTCCTTGGACGTGTTCCGCTGGACAGCGAACTTCCGGGCGGGGCGCACAGTTATCGTGACAGGTCGGTGCTGATTTCCGGGGCCGGCGGGTCCATCGGGTCCGAGCTTTGCCGCCAGATCCTGACCTGCAACCCCCGCCGGATCGTCCTGTTCGAACAAAGCGAACCCGCGCTCTACACGATCGAGATGGAGATGCGCGCCCTTGTCGGAAAACAGCCCGGGACGCAGATCGTGGCCGTGCTTGGATCGGTCTGCGACGGCGCGTTCGTGCGTCGCACCCTTGATCGGCACGAGGTCGAGATCGTGTTGCACGCTGCGGCCTACAAGCACGTCCCCATTGTCGAGAAGAACCCCGTCTCGGGTTTCGCCAACAATGTGCTGGGCACCCAGACACTGGCCGTCGCCGCAGGCGAAAGAGGGGTGCGTCGGTTCATCCTGATCTCGACCGACAAGGCGGTTCGGCCCAAGAACCTGATGGGCGCTTCCAAGCGCATGGCCGAACTTGTCGTGCAGGATCTGGCCAGCCGGTCGAATGCGGCCGGTGGCGGGACGATCTTCTCGATGGTGCGGTTCGGCAATGTGATCGGTTCGTCGGGGTCGGTCGTGCCGCTGTTCCAGAGCCAGATCGTGAGGGGCGGCCCCGTCACCCTGACCCATCGCGAGGTCACCCGCTACTTCATGACCATCCCCGAGGCCGCGCGCCTGGTCCTCGTGTCGGGATCGATCGCCGCTGGTGGGGACGTCTTCGTCCTCGACATGGGCGATCCGGTGCCGATCTACAACCTTGCCCGCCAGATGATCGAGGCCTCGGGCCATACGGTGCGCGACGAGGCCAATCCCGACGGGGATATCGAAATCGTCCTGACCGGCCTGCGCCCCGGCGAAAAGCTGCACGAGGAACTACTCATCGGCTCGGGTCAGATCACCACGCCGCATCCCAAGATCATGCAGGCCCGCGAAGGGCATCTGAGCGAGATCGAGGTCGCGGCTCTTCTCAAGTCGATCCGTGCCGCCGTGGCCGAGGCCGATGGCGATGCGATCCGGCAGATCGTCACGCGCTGGGCAGAGGGCGAACGCGCCGCCGTGGTGCGCGGCGGAAGCTGAGGCCGCAAGCACGCAAAGGGTCCAGCCGCCCGAGACCCTGCCCGAGACCTTGCCCGTCAGCTGCGTGCGATCCGCGGTCGTCCAAGCGCGGTCACGCGCAACCGGGCCTCGATGAACATCACCTGACCTTCGATCGGCACTTCCTGCAACTCTCGCGCGACTTCCAGCCTGACCTCTTCGACCCCGGCCGCTTGCGCCCGGGACGAGGCGACCTCTGACAGCGCCGATTGAAGCGCGGCCAGGGCGCTGTCCCGGTCGGCGAAGGCAGCGGGTCCGTCCGGCAGATGGGCAATGAAGCGCCCCGCGCCGGGGCTGGTGACGCTGCCCTCGGCCACCATCGCGACCTGGCCCACCACGGCACCGATGGCATTGGCAACCCCGGCATGGGCCGGCAGGATCATCCGTGCGCCCAACGCCTCGCCCACCGCGCCGTAATAGCTGGGGGCCGAGGCGCCCAGCCCGATGACCGGGACGCCCAGACGCAGCTCGGTTTCGATCACGCCGCGATACCGGACAAGGCCGGCACGGGTCAGCGAGTGGCGGGCAAGCGTTTCGGGCGCAAGCCCCCAGTCGCGCGGGTCCTCGGCGAAGGCGGTTTCCAGCAGGCAGTCGACCGTCTGCGCCGTCAACTGCGCCACGATCATCCGGGCAAGCGTGTCGGCATCGGGGGCCAGACGCTCGCCCCGGCCGGTGCGGCGGCGGGCGAACAGGCGGACGGCCTTTTCGGCGGCCGATGCATCCCACACCGTCAGGCCACCCAGCACATGGCTTGCATCCGAAGGGGTGACGCCTGCAATGATGACATGCCCCCGCGCGACCAGCCGGCCAAGCGCCGGTGCCTCGACCCGCGACCGCACCGCCTCGGCGACCGGCAGCGGCCCTTGCACCAGCCGCGCGGCGACCGTCGTCTCGCGCGGGTCGAGGCCCTCGGGCATCCGGTCCCATTGCGGGACGGCAAAGCGGCCCGCCCCGTCGGGCACCGCCTCGGCCGCAAGCGCACGGTCGAGCGCGGCATGGACCAGCGCGGCATGGCCGACGGCAAGCAGCGCCACCGGCATCAGCCGCCGGGGGCCAAGCCGCAGTCCGCCGTCCAGCCCCTCGATCAGATGCAGCTCGCTGTCGCCACCCAGGCCGGTCGTGCGCATCGCCACCGCCTCGACCATGGTGCGATAGGGGCCGACGCGTGCGCCTGCCGGGTCGATGGCGGGCCGTCCGTCCGTCAGCAGACACACATCCGTCGTCGTCCCGCCGATATCGCTGATCAGGGCCTCGGGTTCGCCCGTCAGCCACGCGGCGCCGGCCACGCTTGCCGCCGGGCCGCTCAGGATCGTCTCGATCGGCTTCTCGCGCGCCAGTCGGGCCGAGACCAGCGCCCCGTCACCGCGCACCACCATCAGCCGCGCGTCGATCCCGCGCGCCGCAAGATGCGCCTCGCAGGCGCCGATCAGCCGGTCGATCAGGCCGATCAGCCGCGCGTTCAGCACCGCTGTCAGGGCCCGCTTCGGGCCGCCAAGCGCCTGCGACAACTCGTGCGAGCAGGTGACCGGCAATCCCGTCCGGCTGCGGATCAGGCTGCGCGCGGCCACTTCATGGGCCGGGTTGCGCGTCGCGAAGCGGCCCGCGACCGCGAAACCCGACAGGCCCGAGGGCAGGTCGGCAAGCGCCCGGTCAAGCGCGTCAAGGTCCGCCGGCACCGCCTCGGCGCCGGAATGGCCGTGGCCCCCGGCAATGGCGATTACCGGGTCGCCCTTCATCGCTTCGGCCAGGCCGTCGCGCCCCAGCTCGCCCTCGTCGAAGCCGATCGTCACAAGTGCCACCCGGCCACCCTGACCTTCGACAAGGGCGTTGGTTGCCAGCGTCGTGGACAGCGATACCATCGCCACCCGCTCTGCCGCGATCCCGGCCTCGGCCAGAACCGCGTCGATCGCCTGACCCACGCCAACCGACAGGTCAGGGCGGCTGGTCAGGGCCTTGGCGCTGGCCATGATCCGGTCGGTCGCATCGTCCAGAAGGATGGCATCCGTATAGGTGCCGCCCGTATCGACGCCGAGAAGTACTGCCATGCCGTTTGCCCGATGCTTTCCTTGCCACGCGGTCCCGGGGGCGGCCCCGCGCCCGACCGGTCGTCCTGTGACGTCCTATGTCACCGCGCCGCGGAGACAAGCCCCTTCGAGGTTGCACGCATCCCCGGCTCCGGGCACCCGGTCCGGCAGCGATCGTGCCGCGGGCTTGCCCCTGGCCTAGCCGAAGGGCGCGGTCACGTCGGTGTCGGGAAAGGCCAGGCCCACAGGCGGGCGGAGACCTTCCTCGCAGACCCGGTTTCCGGCGGCGTCACGCAGCGGAAATCCCGAAGGCGGATCAGTCACCTCGACGCTGACGATGAAACAGCCGTCGTTGTCGGTCAGGACGATGCTGGGAGGGGTCCCGGGGGGCAACACGGCGGCCGCGGCCGGCGGAAGCTGCGGTGGTGGCGGTGGCTCGGGCTCGGGCTCATCCAGAGTGGGAAGGATCTGTATCGGCGACATCATCGACGGGTCGCAGGCCGCAAGGAGCGGCAAGAGCAATAGCGGAAAGAAACGCAGCACGACAAGCTCCTTGAAACGGCAGGCTTCGATATCCTTAGCGCGGCAGGGGTGCGAACGGTATCCGCATCGGGATCGGGATCTTCGCGGGGTGAAGCAAACGGGTCACGCTGGCCGGCGCGCCGGGTCACATGCCGGGGTCGATCGGACCGGTGACCGGACCGCCGCCCTCTTTCCAGTCCTTGAAGCCGCCCAGATTGTAGACCTGTGCATAGCCCATGTCCTTGAGCAGCTTGCCTGCAAGTGCCGCCCGCCCGCCCGAGGCACAATGCAGCACGACGGGGCGTTCGGGCGAAAGTTCGGGATCGTGGAAGGGCGAGGCGGGATCGGCCCGGAATTCGAGCATGCCACGCGGAACATGGTGCGATCCTTCGGCCCGGCCCGAGGCCTCGAGCTCGGGCGCGTCGCGGATGTCGAGGAGGAGCGCCCCTTCGGCGACAAGCGCGCGGGCGCGGGCGGCGTCGATACGTTCGACCGCGGCATTGGCCGCGTCGAGCATATCCTTCAGGGTCTTGGGCATGGGCTGGCTCCGGTCGGTTGGGGGCGGAATTTGCAAAATTCCGCCGGCCCTTGCACCTTGGCCTGATCCGGAGCGCGAGGCCAGACCCGGAAATTGGAAATTTCCGGGCCCCCGGCCCCGGCGGACGCGCCTAGCCCATCACCTTGGTGCCCAGCCCGTGCCCCTCGTTCACCGTCGGCTTGCCCTTGGCCGCGCGCATCTGCTCGACCGAGCGCACCTCCTTGCGCGCCGCCCCCGTCCAGTCCCGCGTCCTGACCTTGGGCGACTTCAGCCGCTCCCGCGCCGCAGGGATGTGATCGGCATATTGCGGCAGCCATTCGGCCTGGGCCACGACCATCTCGTCCACCATCTGCCAGACCTCTTCCGGCGTACAGATCGCACCCACCAGCGGATCGTGCAGCACCGCCTGCTTGAGCAGGTCCAGATCGCCCGTCACCGCCGCCTGCACGCTCATCCGCTGGACATGGACCGAGGCCGAACAGGTCGCGGCACAGGCCAGCGGCAGCTCGATCCCCTCGACCATGTTGATGCCGAAACGGTCGACGAAGCCGGGGCTTTCGATGATGCAATCCTCGGGCAGGTTGCGGATCACGCCGCCGTTCCTGACGTTGAAATGGCCGCGATAGGTGCGGCCCGTTTCCAGCGCCTCGATGATGTGGCTGGCATGTTCGTCGGTCCGCTCGTAGCCTGACAGCGGCTTGCCCGCCTCTTCGAGGAAGACCGGGAAATCCTCGGTGAACCAGTTCCGGTTCTCGGTCGAATAGCGCAGATAGCCGCCGGTTTCGCCGTGGATCCAGTCGTCCATCGAGATCCAGTTCATGATCTCGTCCGGCCGCTTGCGATACCAGGGCAGGTATTCCGACAGATGCCCGTTGCTCTCGGTCGAATAGAAACCGAAGCGCTTGAGGACGTCGATCCGCACCTTTTCCTGCTCGCTGAACGTGGGGTGCCGCTCGAAAGCTGCGATCAATTCATCACGCGAAATGGCCCGCCCATCGTGCCGGATATCAAGATACCACGTCTGGTGGTTGATGCCGGAACAGATGATCTCCACCTCGTCCATCGGCACGCCCAGCGCACGGGCGATCTGGCGGTGCCCGTTCTGCACCCCGTGGCACAGGCCAACGGTGTTGACGCCGCCATGTTCGAGGCAGGCCCAGGTCATCATCGCCATCGGGTTGGCGTAGTTCAGAAGCAGCGCGCCAGGCTCGGCCACTTCACGGATATCCTTGCAGAACTCCAGCATCGCCGGGATGCCGCGCTGGCCGTAAAGGATGCCGCCCGCGCAAATCGTGTCGCCCACGCATTGATCGACCCCGTATTTCAGCGGGATGCGGATATCGTCGGCATAGGCCTCGAGGCCCCCGATCCGCACGCAGCACATGATGTAGCGCGCACCGGCAAACGCCTCGCGGCGGTCGGTCGTCGCCGTCACCTTGGTCTTCAGCCCGTTCACCTCGACGATGCGGCGGATGATCTGGGCGATCATGTCGAGGTTCTTGGGGTTCACATCGGTCAGGGCGATTTCGATATCCTCGAACTCGGCCACCTTGAGGATGTCCTGGCAGAGCTTCTTGGTGAAGCCGACGCTGCCGGCGCCGATGATGCAGATCTTGAAGGCGGTCATGCCGCAATCTCCTGTTTCAGAGAGGAAAGCCATTCCCGGTGCGGGGCGCATTGCGCGGCCGCGCGGGCATATTCGGTGACAAGCACCTGATGCGTGGCGCGGGCCTTGTCGCGGGCGGGTTTGTCCTTGGCCATCTCGGCCTTGGCCAGATCGCGGCTCAGAAGGCCCAGACCGTCAAGGACAGGGCGGTACAGTTCAATCCCGGTATGGGCAAGGCCCATGGGCAGGGGGTCGAAATCCGTGGCAACGGGCAGTTTTGTCTGCCAGAGCGCCACGCGGTCGCGCACCACCTGCGGGTGGCTTTCGGCCACGTCGCGCCAGAAGGGGCTGTCCCGGCGGGTGCTCACATAATGCAGCCGGATGAAATCGCGGAAATCGTCCACCTGCCGGGCGACGGTCGCGTTATAGAGGTCGCGGCCGACCGGCTGGTCGATCCATTCCGACAGCATCATGATCTGCACCACGGTGCCGTGGATCGAGGTTGCCTCGAGCGGTTCGAGGAAAGACGACGACAGCCCCACCGCCACGCAATTGCCGATCCACACCTCTTTCTGGCGGCCCGCATCGATGCGGATGTCGTTGCGGGGATGGATTTCGTAGCCTAGTGCCGCCTCGATCTCGGCCTTGGCCTCGTCGGGCGTGGTGTGGGCGTCGGAATAGACATAGCCCGCGCCATAGCGGCCTTGCGTCGGGATCCACCACATCCAGCCGTTCTTCTGCGCCCAGGCTAGGGTGCAAGGGTCGATTTCCTCGCCCTCCTTCAGGTCCACCCAGAAGGGCATCGCACGGTTGACCGGCAGGACCTCGCGGTAGCTGACCCATTCCGCGCCAAGTTCCCGGATGAGCGCGCGGCGGAAGCCGGTGCAGTCGAGGAAGAAGTCGCCCTCCACCCGCTGCCCGCTTTCCATGACCAGCGCGGTGATCCCGCCCTCGCCCGTCTCTACCCCTGCGACCTGATCGTCGATGATCTCGATCCCCTTCGCCTTCGACCGCAGGAACCGCCCCGCCAGCGCCTGATCGAAGTGATAGGCGTGGTGGAAGGGGCCGGCCGGCACGTTGCGCCCGTCCTTCACGGCAAAGGGCGCGCGGCGGGCGTTCAGCAGGTGCTGGAACAGATGCGCCTCGCCCACTGAACGCCCGGCGGCGATGGCGTAGGTGTGGAGCGGCGCACCATGGGCCACCAGATGGGGATCGTCGATCGGGCCGTCATAGCTGTGGCCCAGCCGGCGCCAGTCACGATGGCGGATGCCGTATTTGATCGTGGCGCCGGTGGCGGCGAGGAATTCCTCCTCGTCGATCCTGAAGTGCCGCAGCATCTGACGGAACACCGCCGTGGTGCCTTCGCCCACGCCGATGGTGCCGATCTTCGATGACTCGATCACCGTGACGCGCGTCGGAAGCTTTTTCCGCGCGGCCACATCGGACAGCATCATCGCGGCAAGCCAGCCGGCCGTTCCGCCACCGACGATGACGATATGCCCCGGCCAGCCTGCCATTTCCGTCAGGCCGCCTTGCCCGGCTTGATCCGGGCAAACTCGGGCAGCCAGTCGTCATGCGCGACCAGAAGATCGTCCACCAGTTCCCAGATCTGGTCGAGGTCCAGCTCCGCCGCCGTATGCGGGTCCAGCATCGCGGCATGGTAAATATGTTCGCGATTCTCGGTCAGAAGCGCCTGAACGGTCAGATCCTGCACGTTGAGGTTGGTGCGGATCAGCCCGATCAGTTGCGGCGGGATGTCACGAACGACCGTGGGCTGCAGGCCGTTGTTGTCGACCAGCACCGGCACTTCCACAGCGCAGCCATCGGGCAGTTGCGGGATATAGCCCCGGTTGGGCAGGTTGCCGTAGATCACCGAGGTCTCGCCCGTGACGACCGAGTTCATGATGGTCGAGGCATATTCGTGGCTGGGCTTGACCTCGATCGTGTTCGCCTCGCGGTATTCCTTCGCCTCGCGGTCCCAGCGGG
>JAFIEN010000091.1 GCA_020832515.1 Rubellimicrobium sp.
CCCAGCCCGCCCGGAGGCCCCGACGCCGGGCCGGGCAGGATTTTGGCCAAAATCCTGCGGCGACGGGCGGTGCGATGACCCATCGCTTCACCCTGCGCGTCTATTACGAGGATACCGACCTTGCCGGGATCGTCTATTACGCGAATTACCTGAAGTTCATCGAACGCGCCCGCAGCGAATGGGTCCGCGACCTTGGCATCGACCAGCGGCGCCTCAAGGAGGAGAAGGGGATCGTCTTCGCCGTCCGCCGGATCGAGGCCGATTACCTTTCACCGGCGCGCTTCGACGACTGTCTGACTGTTCTGACCCGGCCCCTGTCCATGACCGGCGCGCGGCTTGTGCTCGACCAGAACGTGATGCGCGACCGGACCGTCCTGCTGCAGGCGCGCGTCACGCTCGTCGCACTGGGGCCGGATGGCGCGCCGCAAAGGCTTGCCGGGCACTTCGGGCAACTGCGCAAGTGACGACAGCCCCGCATGCGGAGCGGGTTTCGGCGAATTTCGGGAAATTCGCCGTGATCTGCACCGTCGGATTGGATTTCCCGCTTCTGTTCGGCTACACCGTCTCGTAAGTGCGCCTTTCAGAGCCCACGCCAAAGCAAAGAGCAGACAGATGGAAGCAGCTTCGGACTACTCGTTGTGGTCGCTATTCTGGCGGGCTACGGCATTCGTGCAACTGGTCATGTTCGGGCTGATCGCGGCCTCGGTCTGGACCTGGGCGATCATCATCGACAAGCTTATCCAGTTCCGCAAGGCCCGGGGCGAGGCGGCGGTCTTCGACCGCGCCTTCTGGTCGGGCGAGCCGCTGGACGGGTTGTTCGACCAGATCGGCCCCGATCCACGCGGCCAGAGCCAACGCATCTTCGCTGCAGGCATGGTCGAATGGCGCCAGAGCCACCGTCATGACGGCGGCCTGATCGCAGGCGCGCAAGCGCGCATCGACCGGTCGATGGATGTCGCCATCAACAAGGAGATCGAAGAGCTGCGCAAGGGCCTTTCCGTGCTGGCCACGGTGGGGGCCATCGGGCCTTTCGTGGGCCTTTTCGGGACAGTCTGGGGCATCATGAACGCCTTCATCGGAATTGCCCGCGACCAGAACCCCTCGCTTGCCGCGGTCGCGCCCGGGATCGCCGAGGCGCTTCTGTCGACCGCGCTGGGGCTGATCGCGGCCATCCCGGCGGTGGTCTACTACAACAAGCTGTCCTCGGACGCGAACCGTATCATCTCCGGTTACGAGGCTTTCGCCGACGAATTCGCGACCATCCTGTCGCGCCAGCTGGACAGCTAGATCGATGGGCGCGGGCGCGGCAGGCGGGCAGGACGGCGGCGGCAGGCGGGGGCGCAGGCGTCGGGGTGGATCCCAGCCGATGGCCGATATCAACGTCACGCCGCTGGTCGATGTGATCATGTGCATCCTGATCATCTTCATGGTGGGCGCGCCGCTGATGACCGTGGGCGTGCCGGTCGAACTGCCGCGCACCGCGGCCAATGCCCTGCCGGTCGAGGACCGCGAAGAGCCATTGACCGTCACCATCACCGGCGAAGGCGGGTTGATGATTCAATTGACCGATGTCGCGGATGCCGAGCTGGTGCCGCGGCTTCAGGCCATCTCCGCCGAGCGGACAAGCGACCGGATCTTCCTGCGCGCCGATGGCGTGAACCAGTGGAACCGCGTGGCCGAGGTGATGGGCGCGCTCAACCGGGCGGGCTTCAACAACATCGGGCTGGTGACGGATCTGGGCGGGCCGACCTTCGACGGGTCGGCTGCCGGGGCCTTCGTCACGCCCTCGGACGGCTGAGGCGCCGGGGGCGGGCATGCGCGAGCGGCTCACGACCGGCACGATCGTCTCGGGGATCGGGCATACCGCCTTGATCCTGTGGATCGTGACGGGCTGGGGCCTGCGTCCGCGGCCGGTGCCTTTCGAATATACGCCTGTTGCCATCGTTTCGGGTGCCGAATTCGCGGCGATGATGGCGGCCACAACCCCCGCTCCCGCACCCGAGGTCGCGCCCGAAGCTGTCACGACCGACCCGGCCGAGCCGGCCATGCCCGAGCCCGACATCACGCCTGATCCGGTGGTGGCCCCGCCGCCCGAACCTGACCCCGAACCTGCGCCTGCCCCTGACCCGGTCCCTCCGCCGCCGCCCGAGGACGAGGCACCCCCGCCGCCGCCGCCCGAGCCTGTGGCCCCGCCGGCCGAGGTGGCCGAGGCCATCCCCGAACCCGTGCCGCCCCAGCCCGAAGAGCTGCCCGGCGCGCCCGACCTGGCCCCAAGCCTGCGCCCCCAGCCGCGCCCGGCCGAGCGGGTCGCGCCCGAGGCCGTCGCCCCCCCCCCCCCCCCCGCCCCGCACCCCCCCCCCCCCCCCGGGGGCGGCCCCCCCCCCCCGGGCCCCCCCCCGGCCCCCCGGGGGGGGGGCGGGCCGCCCCCCCCCCCCCCCCCGCGCCCGCCCCCCCCCCCCCGGGTCGGGGGGGGCCGCCCCCCGCGGCGGCCGACGAGCCTGCCGAGATCGTGGAGGAGGTCACCCCGACCGCCCCCGAAGAGACGACGACCCAGATCGTCACCGAAGCCGACACCCCTTCGGGCGCCGTCACGGCCAGCCTGCGTCCCGAAGTGCGCCCCTCGCGCCCTGCAACGCCGCCCGCCGCTCCCGCCCAGGAGCAAACCCAGACAGCGACCCCCGCGACCCCACCGGCAAGCCCCGCCGACGACATTGCCGCCGCTCTGGCCGAGGCGACGGCGCCGCAGCCCGCGGGGCAGACCGGCAATCCCGGCCCCCCGATGACCGGGGCCGAGCGCGACGCCTTCCGCGTGGCGGTTCAGGGGTGCTGGGTCGTCGATCCGGGCTCCGAGGCGGCGCGGGTCGAGGTGGTGGTCCGGTTCGAGCTTGGCCGCGATGCGCGCGTGGTGGGCGATGTGCGCATGCTCAGCGCGACGGTCGCCTCGGAAAGCGCTGTGCGCAGCGCCTTCGATGCTGCCCGTCGCGCGATCCTGCGGTGTCAGGGCGAGGGCTTCCCGCTGCCGCCCGACAAGTTCGAGCAATGGCGGATCGTCGAGATGACGTTCAATCCCGAACAGATGCGGATCCGGTGATGTGGCATCTGATCGTTCCTGCAATCGCCGATGCCGGTGCCTGGCCTTTGTCACATCAGTATCAGGTGGCGGCTTTTTCCTTGAACAGCGCGACGACTTCTTGCGAATTGGCCGCGCATTGCCCTATGGGCCGCCTTGTGGGCGAGGCCCGATCCTGAGATGAGGTAGGCATGAAACTGACTGTGTCGGCACTGCGCGCGACCCTTGCCCCTGGCATGACCCTTCTGCCGCGGCTAGCGTCGGCGATTGCACTGGCGGGCGCCCTGCTGGGTGCGGCGCTTGCCCCGCCCCCTGCCGCCGCGCAGGAGCCCCTCAGGATCACGGTGACGGATGGCGTGATCGAGCCTCTGCCGATCGCCATTCCCACCTTTCAGGCCGAAACCGCGGGCGCCGAGCAACTGGCCCAGCAGATCAGCCGGGTGATCGCCGACAACCTTGTCAGGACCGGCCTGTTCCGCGAGGTGCCGTCAAGCGCCTTCATCTCGCCCGTCACGTCCTTTACCGCGCCCATCGCCTATGCCGACTGGCGCGCGATCAACGTGCAGGGGCTGATCACCGGGGCGGTCAGCGTCTCGGGCGACCAGCTGGTCGTGAAATTCCGCCTCTACGACATCTTCACGGGCGCCGAACTGGGCGAGGGGCTGCAATTCGCCGGCACGACCGCCGGGTGGCGGCGCATGGCGCACAAGGTCTCGGATGCGGTCTATTCGCGCATCACCGGCGAGGGCGGGTATTTCGACAGCCGGGTCGTGTTCGTGTCGGAAAGCGGGCCGAAGGACAACCGGCTCAAGCGACTTGCGATCATGGATTACGACGGGGCCAATATCCAGTTCCTGACCGATTCGGGCAGCATCGTGCTGGCGCCGCGCTTTTCGCCCACGGGTGACCGGGTGCTCTACACCAGTTTCGAGAGCGGCTTTCCCCGCATCAACCTGCTGAACGTGGCAACCGTGGGGCGCCAGCAGATCCAGACCGCGCCGGGCGAAATGGCTTTCAGCCCGCGCTTTTCGCGCGATGGGCAAAGGGTAATCTATTCGGTCTCGAGCGGGGGAAGCACCAACCTCTACATGACCGATCTGGCCAGCGGGTCGCACACGCGGCTGACCAGCACGCCCTCGATCGACACCTCGCCCAGCTTCTCGCCCGACGGCAGCCAGATCGTCTTCGAAAGCGACCGGTCGGGCAGCCAGCAACTTTACATCATGTCCGCCGGCGGCGGCGAGGGGCGCCGGATCTCGTTCGGCGAGGGGCGCTACGGCAGCCCGGTCTGGTCGCCGCGGGGCGACCTGATCGCCTTCACCAAACAGCACGCCGGGCGGTTTCACATCGGCGTGATGCGCACCGACGGTTCGGAAGAGCGGCTGCTCACGGCATCCTTCCTTGACGAAAGCCCGACATGGTCGCCGAACGGGCGGGTGATCATGTTCACCCGCGAAACCCAAGGCGAACAAGGCGGGCCGTCGATCTTTTCGGTCGACATCTCGGGCCGGACATTGCGTCAGGTCCCGACCGGCGGTTTCGCCTCGGACCCGTCCTGGGGCCCGCTCCAGCCCTGAGCGGACCGCTAGGCGGCAGATCGGCAGCATGATAGACTGCCTCTTCGAAGAGAACGAGTTGAACAGGACATGACCATGAACAGAACCCTGACCGCCGCGATCCTGATCGGCACCCTTGCCCTGTCAGCCTGTACCCGTCCCGACCGTTTCGGCGGCTCGGATCCCAATGCGATGCCCGGCGCGGGCATGGCGGGCGTCGGCAACGCCGCCGATCCCCGCAGCCCCGCCTATTTCAGCCAGGTCGTCGGTGACCGCGTCCTGTTTACCGTCGATCAGTCCGTGCTGACGGCCGAGGCGCAGCAGACGCTAAACGGGCAGGCGCAATGGCTCATGTCGAACCCTGAATTCCTGGCCGTGATCGAAGGCCATGCCGACGAACGCGGCACGCGCGAATACAACGTGGCCCTTGGCGCACGGCGGGCCAATGCAGTGCGCGAATACCTGATCTCGCGCGGGGTGCCGAGCACCCGTCTGCGTACCATCAGCTATGGTCGTGAACGGCCCGCGGCGACCTGCTCGAACGAATCCTGCTGGTCGCAGAACCGCCGCGCGGTGACCGTCATCTCGATCGGCGCGGGCAGCTGAGCCGGACCGGACAGCGGCCAGGCCGGGGGCAAGTTCAACAGCCAGTTCGGGGGCCAATCGGAGACACGCAATGAGAGCCTTGCATCTTGACGCGGTTCGGGCGGCGCTCTTCGGGGCGCTTGTCGGCGGGGGGCTTGTGCTTGCCCCCATGGCCCATGCGCAGGACCAGACACTGGCCGATATCCGGCAGGAGCTATCGGGCCTCTACATCACGATCCAGTCGCTGCGCAACGAATTGACCGCGACCGGCACGCTGACGACCGGGGTGCCCGGGGCCACGCCGCTGGACCGGCTGAACCTGATCGAGATGGAATTGCAGCGCCTGACCTCGCGCACCGAAGAGCTCGAGTTCCGGATCAACCGCATCACGGTCGACGGCACCAACAGGCTGGGCGATCTGGAGTTCCGCATCTGCGAGATGGACCCGGGCTGCGACATCGGCTCGCTCGGGTCGACCCCCAGCCTGGGCGGCGTCGACAATGTCTCCGTCGTGCCCACGCCCGACCTTCCGACAACAAGCACCGGCCCCGCCTTGGCCGCGAATGAACAGGCGGATTTTGCGCGGGCGCAGGAGGCGCTCGCCCAGGGTGACTTTCGCAGCGCCGCTGACCAGTTTGCGGCCTTTGTCCAGACCTACCCGGGTGGCCCCCTGAGTGCCGAGGCGCTGTTCCTGCGCGGTCAGGCACTTGAGGCGATGGGCGAGATTTCCGAGGCTGCGCGCGCCTATCTGGACAGTTTCTCGGGCGATCCGGGCGCGGTGATCGCGCCCGATGCGCTGGTGCGGCTGGGCATGGCGCTGGGGACGCTGGGACAAAGGTCTGACGCCTGCGTCACCCTCAACGAGGTGATGGTGCGCTACCCCTCGGCGGCTGCGGTCGGCATCGCGCGGGAAGCCATGTCGTCGCTGGGATGTTCCTGACGCCGGAGGCGGCGTTCGAGACGGCGCTCGACCGGACCCCCTTGTTGCGGCCTTCGCGGATCGGCGTGGCGGTCTCGGGCGGGGGCGACAGCCTTGCCCTGATGGTACTGGCGGCTGACTGGACCGCACGGCATGGCGTCGGTCTTGCTGCCGCGACGGTGGACCATCGCCTGCGGACCGGATCAACCACCGAGGCAGAGGGCGTCGCGGCGCTTTGCGCGCGCCTCGGGATCGCGCACCGCATTCTGACCTGGGAGGGCTGGGACGGGCACGGCAACCTGCAGGCGCGGGCCCGGCAGGCGCGCCATCACCTGTTGCGCGGCTGGGCGGAAGGGGCGGGGCTTGCGCATGTCCTGCTGGGCCATACCGCCGACGATCAGGCCGAAACGGTGCTCATGAACCTTGCCCGCGGCTCGGGCGTGGACGGTCTGTCGGGCATGGTCACCGGGCGCGGCCTGTTCCTGCGGCCGCTTCTGGCGACCCGGCGGTCCGATCTGCGCGCGCTGCTTCGTGCCCGAGGGCTGGAGTGGGCCGAGGATCCGTCGAACGACGATCCCCGCTTCGACCGGGTCAAGGCGCGCCGGATGATGCCCGACCTTGCCGCGCTGGGCCTGACGACCGAGCGGCTTGCGCTGACCGCCGCCCACATGGCGCGCGCGCGTCGCACGCTTGACCGCGCGGCACATGCCTTCGCCACGTGCCATGTCCGGGCCGAGGGGGGCGACCTGCTGCTTGATCCCGAGGTTCTGGCCCTGGGCGACGAGGACACGCCGGCCCGCGTCCTGTCGGCCGCCCTCGCATGGGTCGGCGCGCGCGACCACCGGCCCCGCCATGCCGCCCTGACCGCCCTTGCCGCAGCCCTTGCGCGGGGCGAGGCGCGGACGCTGGGCGGGGTTCTTGCCCGCCCCGAAAAAGGCGGAGGTGCCCGCCTGATGCGTGAGGCGCGTGCCGCCCCCGTATGCGCATTTCCGACGGGCGAAACTGCTGTGCGATGGGATCGCCGCTGGCTTGTCGAGGCGCCGGGACCGGCGCCGGCGGGCCTGACCCTCGGGCCGCTGGGCGCTGACCTGTCCCAGTGCCCCGGCTGGCGCGCGACGGGCCTTTCGCGCACCACGCTCATGGCCTCGCCGGCCCTGCGCGCGGGCGCGGGTCTGGTGGCTGCGCCGCTTGCCGTTCCCGGATCGCACTGGCGGGCGAGGATCGTTACGGATTTTCACAGCGACATGCTTTCGCATTGAACATCACGGGGCGATGTCTATCTTGCTTACCAATCCTGTGCTGCACGCGCGCGTCGTGCCGGGGTCCAACGCGAAGGAGAATTCCTTGGGCAACGCCAAAAACATTGCGTTCTGGGTCGTACTGTTCCTGCTGATCCTGGCGCTTTTCAACCTGTTCAGCGGCGGCCAGACGACCATGGCCTCCAATGCCCGCAGTTTTTCCGAATTCGTGGCAGCAGTCGACAGCGGCCAGGTGGTTCAGGCCACGATCGACGGCGAAGAGGTGCGCTTCCGCGGCACCGACGGCCGCGACTACGTGAGCATCATCCCGCCCGACGCGCCGGTGACCCAGCTTCTGCTGGACAACAACATCCCCGTCCAGGCGCGCAGCCAGCAACAATCGGGCTTTACCTCGTTCCTCCTGTCGCTTCTGCCCTTCCTGCTGCTGATCGGTGTCTGGATCTACTTCATGAACCGGATGCAGGGCGGTGGACGCGGCGGCGCCATGGGCTTTGGCAAATCGCGTGCCAAGCTTCTGACCGAAAAGCACGGCCGGGTGACCTTCGACGATGTCGCCGGCATCGACGAGGCCAAGGAAGAGCTTGAGGAAATCGTCGAATTCCTTCGCAATCCCCAGAAATTCTCGCGCCTCGGCGGCAAGATCCCCAAGGGTGCGCTGCTCGTTGGCCCCCCCGGCACCGGCAAGACGCTGCTTGCGCGCGCCATCGCGGGCGAGGCGGGCGTGCCCTTCTTCACCATCTCGGGCTCCGACTTTGTCGAGATGTTCGTGGGCGTCGGTGCCAGCCGCGTGCGCGACATGTTCGAACAGGCCAAGAAGAACGCCCCCTGCATCGTCTTCATCGACGAGATCGACGCCGTGGGCCGGTCGCGGGGCGTGGGCTATGGCGGCGGCAACGACGAACGCGAACAGACCCTCAACCAGCTTCTGGTCGAAATGGACGGGTTCGAGGCCAACGAGGGCATCATCATCGTCGCGGCCACCAACCGCCCCGACGTGCTCGACCCCGCGCTCCTGCGCCCCGGCCGGTTCGACCGGCAGGTGACCGTGCCCAACCCCGACATCAAGGGCCGTGAAAAGATCCTTGGCGTGCATGCCCGCAAGGTGCCCTTGGGGCCCGATGTGGACCTGCGCATCATCGCGCGCGGCACGCCCGGCTTCTCGGGGGCGGACCTCGCCAACCTCGTGAACGAGGCTGCCCTGATGGCCGCCCGTGTGGGCCGGCGGTTTGTCACGATGATCGATTTCGAAAGCGCCAAGGACAAGGTGATGATGGGGGCCGAACGCCGCTCCATGGTCATGTCCGAGGACGAGAAGAAGCTGACCGCCTTCCACGAGGCCGGACATGCCATCGTCGGCCTGAACGTGCCCCAGCACGACCCGATCCACAAGGCGACGATCATTCCCCGCGGCCGCGCCCTTGGCCTTGTCCTGTCGCTGCCCGAACGCGACCAGCTCTCGGTCAGCTTCACCAAATACAAGTCCAAGATCGCCATGGCGATGGGCGGCAAGGTGGCCGAGGAACTGGTCTTCGGCAAGGAGAACGTCACCTCGGGCGCCACCTCGGACATCCAGCAGGTCTCCAAGATCGCCCGCGCCATGGTCACGCAGTTCGGCATGTCCGACAAGATCGGCCATATCGACTATGCCAACGAACAGCAAAGCTATCTCGGAAGTTACGGTGGCGGCACCAACCATTCGGCCGAGACGCAGAAGCTGATCGACGACGAGGTGCGTCGCATCATCGACGAAGGCTATGAAACCGCCAAGCGCATCCTGACCGAAAAGCGCGAGGATCTGGAACGGCTCGCCAACGGCCTTCTGGAATACGAGACGCTGACCGGCTCGGAAATCACGCGCGTCATTGCTGGCGAAGCCCTGAACCGCGGCGACGACAGCGACGACCGGCCCTCTGCCACGCCGGGCGGCGGCTCTTCGCTGACAGCCATCCCCAAGACCAAACCGCGCCGGTCCAAGGACAGCGACGGCGCACTCGAACCGGAACCGTCGACCTGAGGTGCGGCAGGCGCGCGCTCCTCGCTGGGCGCGCGCCTCCGAAGCTGCGCCCCTTGCCGGCTTCTTTTGTTTTCAAATATCCTGGGGGGGGGCCCGGCCCGGGCCGGGGGGCACCCCCCCCCACCCCCCCCCGGCAACGGATCCCCCCATGCCCGGCGCCCTTGACCCCCCCCCCCATGTCGGCACGATTACCTGGCTTGGCTATCAGCCAATCCCCGTCGAGAAGCTGATCATCACCGGCCAGCCCCTGACCGAGATGCCGCTCACCTTCGCGGGATTCGCGCCCGAGGTGCATTCCGGCCTCACCCGCCCCGCCTGCACCCGCGTCAAGGCGCAGTACAGACCCGGCACCGAGATCCGCAACGTGCGCCAACTCTGCGTCGTCAGCGCCGAGGAAATGGCCGCTGTCGCCGCCGAGCTCAACATGACCGATTTCGACTATGCTTGGGTCGGCGCCTCGGTCGTGATCGAGGGCATCCCGGACTTCACCCATGTGCCCCCGTCGTCGCGCCTGCAGGCGGAAGGCGGTGCGACCATCGTCGTGGACATGGAAAACCACCCCTGCAACGAGCCGACCGCCACCATCGGCAAGGCCCGCCCCGGCGAAGGCAAGCGCTTCAAGGCCGCGGCCAAGGGGCGGCGCGGTGTCACCGCCTGGGTCGAACGCGAAGGCACCCTGCGGCTGGGCGAGAAGATCCGCCTGCACATCCCCTCGCAACGCGCCTGGAGCCCCGACCCTGCCTGACGCTTCCGGCGATTCCGCGACCGGAAATGTCGGTTTCTCGGTGCACCATGGTGTGCCTCTCGGCTATGAGAGGCCAAACGCAAGGAGATGCGACCATGAGTCACAAGACCGATATCGAAATCGCCCGCGAGGCGCAGAAGCGCCCCATCCAGGAAATCGGAGAAAAGCTCGGTATCCCCACCGAACATCTGCTGCCCTACGGCCATGACAAGGCCAAGGTCGGCCAGGACTTCATCAAGAGCCTTGCCGACCGCCCCGATGGCAAGCTGATCCTTGTCACCGCGATCAACCCCACGCCCGCGGGCGAGGGCAAGACGACCACGACCGTGGGTCTTGGCGACGGGCTGAACCGGATCGGCAAGAAGGCGGTCATCTGCATCCGCGAGGCATCGCTTGGCCCGAACTTCGGGATGAAGGGCGGGGCTGCCGGCGGCGGCTATGCCCAGGTCGTGCCCATGGAGGAGATGAACCTTCATTTCACCGGCGATTTCCACGCGATCACGTCGGCGCACAACCTGCTGTCGGCGATGATCGACAACCATATCTACTGGGGCAATTCGCTGCAGATCGACGAGCGCCGCATCGTCTGGCGGCGTGTGATGGACATGAACGACCGTGCGCTGCGCGACATGGTCGTCTCGCTTGGCGGTGTGTCGAACGGCTTTCCGCGCCAGACCGGCTTCGACATCACGGTGGCATCCGAGGTCATGGCGATCCTCTGCCTTGCCCGCGATCTCGAGGATCTGCAAAAGCGTCTGGGCGATATCGTCGTGGCTTATACCCGCGACAAGACGCCGATCTATGCCCGCGACATCAAGGCCGACGGGGCGATGACGGTGCTTCTCAAGGATGCGATGCAGCCCAACCTTGTGCAGACGCTGGAAAACAACCCCGCCTTCGTCCATGGCGGGCCGTTTGCCAACATCGCCCATGGCTGCAACTCGGTCATCGCGACCACGACTGCGCTGAAGCTGGGCGAGTATGTCGTGACCGAGGCCGGGTTCGGCGCGGATCTGGGGGCCGAGAAGTTCTTCGACATCAAGTGCCGCAAGGCGGGGCTGAAGCCCGCGGCGGCCGTGATCGTCGCCACGGTCCGCGCGATGAAGATGAACGGCGGGGTGGCGAAAGCGGACCTCGGGTCGGAAAATGTAGAGGCAGTGGTCAAGGGCTGCCCGAATCTGGGCCGCCACATCGCGAATGTGAAATCCTTCGGCGTGCCTGTCGTCGTCGCCATCAACCATTTCTTCAGCGACACCGATGCCGAAGTGCAGGCCGTGAAGGACTATGTCGCCGGGCAAGGCGCCGAGGCGATCCTGTGCAAGCATTGGGCGCATGGCTCGGCCGGGATCGAGGATCTGGCGCACAAGGTCGTGGCCTTGGCCGAATCCGGTGCCGCGAATTTCGCGCCTCTCTATCCCGACGACATGAGCCTGTTCGAAAAGGTCGAGACCGTCGCCAAGCGCATCTACCATGCCGACGAGGTGCTGGCCGACAAGTCGATCCGCGACCAGCTCAAGACCTGGGAAGCGGCGGGCTATGGCCATCTGCCGGTCTGCATGGCCAAGACGCAGTATTCCTTCACCACCGACCCCAACCGTCGCGGCGCGCCCACGGGGCATTCCGTGCCGATCCGCGAGGTGCGCCTGTCCGCCGGGGCCGGCTTCATCGTGGTCATCTGCGGTGAGATCATGACCATGCCGGGCCTGCCCCGGGTGCCATCGGCCGAAGTGATCCGGCTGAATGACGCGGGCCAGGTCGAGGGGCTGTTCTAACCTGCCGCATTGACCTTTTCTGCCCGGGGGCCGAAATGAAGGGCGTCCGGGCAGGAGAGGGTTCATGAAACGACCTCAGGATTGCAGCACGATGGCCGATATCCGGGCCGGGATCGATGCGGTCGATGCAGAACTGGTGCGGCTGTTCGCGGAACGCGCCCGCTATATCGACCGCGCGGTCGAGGTGAAGGCCAGGGTGAACCTGCCCGCCCGCATCTCGTCTCGCGTCGAGGAGGTGGTCGCGAATGTCCGCGCCCATGCCGAGGCGGAAGGGCTGCCCCCCGATCTGGTCGAGAAACTCTGGCGACGATTGATCGACTGGTCGATCGCGCGCGAGGAAACCGTCTTGGGAAAGGACGACCCGGAATGACTGCGACACTGATCGACGGAAAGGCCTTCGCGGCCAAGGTGCGCACCGAAGTGGCGACCCATGTGGCGCGCGTGAAGGCCGAGGCCGGGATCACCCCCGGACTGGCCGTGGTTCTGGTGGGCGAAGACCCGGCAAGCCAGGTCTATGTCCGCTCCAAGGGCAAGCAGACAGTCGAGGTCGGCATGGCCTCTTTCGAACATCGGCTGGAAGCCGACACCAGCGAGCGCGCGCTGCTGGAGTTGATCGACCGGTTGAACGCCGACCCGCAAGTGCATGGTATCCTCGTGCAGCTTCCCCTCCCGGACCACCTGGATTCCGATCTCGTGATTAACCGGATCGACCCCACCAAGGACGTGGACGGCTTTCACATTTCCAATGTCGGCCTTCTGGGCACCGGGCAGAAGTCGATGGTGCCCTGCACCCCGCTGGGGTGCCTGATGATGCTGCGCGAACACCATGGGTCGCTGTCGGGGATGAACGCGGTGGTGGTGGGGCGCTCCAACATCGTCGGCAAACCCATGGCCCAGCTTCTGCTGGGCGACAGCTGCACCGTGACCATCGCCCACAGCCGCACCCGCGATCTGGCCGCCGTCTGCCGTGGCGCCGATATCCTGGTGGCCGCCGTGGGCCGCCCGCGCATGATCCCCGGCGACTGGGTGAAGCCCGGCGCCACGGTGATCGACGTGGGCATCAACCGGATCGAGGACGGGGGCAAGGCAAAGCTGGTGGGCGATGTGGATTTCGACAGTGCGGCGGCGGTGGCGGGCGCCATCACCCCGGTGCCGGGCGGCGTGGGACCGATGACCATCGCCTGCCTGCTGGCCAACACGGTTGTCGCCGCTGCCCGCGCCAACGGGCTGGCCGAACCGCAGGGGCTGACCGTCTGAGCCGGACCGCCTGCGCGGGTTCCCCCTTCCCCGCCCGCGCGGGCATGGCTATATGCCCGGCATGAGCCAGACCCCGAACCCGCCCGACCTGCGCCCCGATATCGCCCCGACCGCCCGGCTGCGCGAAACCGCGCGCCAGCCCGCGCGCCCCGGCCAGCCGCGCGTCGGCATGGTCAGCCTGGGCTGTCCCAAGGCACTGGTGGACAGCGAACGCATCCTGACCCGCCTGCGCGCCGAAGGCTACGGCATCA
>JAFIEN010000092.1 GCA_020832515.1 Rubellimicrobium sp.
GGGGGCGGTCGGGGGGGGGGGGGCCCCCCCCCCCCCCGTGGAGACGCAGATCAATCGCGCGGCGTCACCTTCAGCCAGATCCCGTCCCGCGCCCTGACCGTCAGATGCGCGACCGGCACCGGTGCGCGGTCCGCCACCGTCTCGAACCGGAACCGCGCGGTCAGCATGGCCAGAAGCAGCACCCCCTCGGCCATCGCGAATCCTGCCCCCGTGCAGACCCGCGGACCGGCCGAGAAGGGGATATAGGCTTCGCGCGCGCAGGCCCGCCCGTTCTCGGTGGTCCAGCGCGCAGGGTCGAATGCGTCGGGCTGCTCCCAAAGGCGCGACTGCCGGTGCAGATGCCAGGGCGACAGCACGACTTGCGCCCCCTTCGCAACCTGCCGTCCGCGGAATTCCTGCGGGCAGGCTGCCTCGCGCACCATCATCGGAACCGGCGGATACAGCCGCAGCACCTCGCGGAACACATCACGGGTGACGCGCAGCCGCGACAGCGCGCCGAAATCGTCCGCAAGCCCGGCCCGCGCCTCATCGGCCACGCGGTCCTGCCAGTCGGGGTAGAGCGCCAGAAGATAAAGGGCCCAGGCCAGGGCCGAGGCCGAGGTCTCGTGCCCGGCCAGAAAGAAGATCGCCACCTGATCGGTCATCTCGTCGGTGTCGAACCGCTCGCCGGTGACGGGATCGGCGGTGGTCATGATCTTGGTCGCCAGATCGTCGGGCGCGGTGCCGGCCGCGATCTCGGCCTGGCGGGCGGCGGTTAGTTCGGCGATCAGCGCGCGGATGCGCCGCGCGGTGCGGCGGGTCTCGGGCCGGAACAGGCGCGGCATCCAGCGCGGCAGGGGCACGAAGGCGGCCAGGTTCAGGATCGGCTGGCTGCGTTGATGGGCGCGGAACTCCTGAAAGACGCGGGTGGCGATCGCATTCTCGATCGGGATCGAGAACAGCGTGCGAAAGATCACATCCGCCGCGGCATGGCTGGTCTCGGCCTCGATCTCGACGGGTGTGCCGGTCGCCAGCTGTGCGATCCGCGCCACCGCCGCCTCGCCCGCCGACCACATGGCGGGAAAGGTGTCGCGCAGGCGCCCGCCCTCGAAGGCCGGGTCGATGATCCGGCGCTGGCGCTTCCAGACCTCGCCATTCGTCAGGAAGACCGAATTGCCCAGAAGCGGGCGCAGCCCCTCGCCCACGCGGTCGGATTTGGGGAATTGCTCGGGTGCCTCCTGCAGGACACGGCGCACAAGGCTTGGGTCATTGGCCAGGTAGCTGCGAAAGAAGGGCGTCCGGAATTCGGCCATCCAGGCGCGATAGAGCCGCTCGGGCTGGGCCGAGAGGATATCGGCACGGAACAGCCGCATGTAGCGCCAGAGCGAGACACGGTCGGGGCGCGCGGCGGGCTTGGGGGGCAGTGTCTGCGTCACGCCGCCATCGAGGTGTATTTCGACGCCGGCACGTCGATGCGCTGTTTCGACGGCGCCCGCTTGCCATAGCGATCGGCCAGCGTGCGCGGCCCGGCGGTGACCCGGAAGTAGTCGTAGTCGCGCGGGGCGTCGAAGGCGCAGAGATACTGGAAGTGCAGCCGGAAGAACCGCCAGCGCATCGTCTTCCAACGTTCCGGCGCGACCGTCTGGCTGAAGGCCGCCGAAAAGACCAGCGGCCAGCGCTTGTCGGGCGGGGCGACGCCCGTCACCGCGACCGGATCGCACAGCCAGAAGCAGCAGCCGTCACCCGGGGCGGTCACGTCGACCCAGGTGATCCGGTCGCTGGCCGAGACCAGCGCCAGATCGGCCCGCAGCCGATCCGCCTTGGGCAGGAAGGACATCATCGGCACCACCTGCCCGACCGACAGAAGCGACAGCACCGCCCCCTCGGGCACCCGGCCCTGCCGAAGAAGATCGGCCAGAACCGTCACGCCCAGATGCGCGCCGGCGGAATGGCCGACAAGCAGAACCTCGTCGTAATCCTCCGTCAGCGACGCGGCGACGCGGTCGGCGAAGGCCGCCAGTCGCTCTTCCAGCGGTTGCGGATAGGCGCCCCGGGCCTCGGCCGTCCAGGCATAGTCATGCATCAGATAGTAGGCGTAGAACCAGTTGTCCTTCGCCTTGAACCAGCGCAGCAAGACGAACGCGACGGGGATCAGCACAGCCCAGTACAGGATCGGCGCCAGCGGGCCCGGCGACAGGCCGACAAGGTCGGCACCCCGGCCCAGCCCCATGACCGCAATCCGCCCCCCCAGCGCGCCAAGGCCGATCGCCAGAAGCAGCTGCCCGATCAGAATGGCCACGGGATAAAGTGCGGCGATGACCGGCCCCTTGCGCAGCCACATCAAGCGCCTGAGCGTACCCGAGGTGATGTAGATCCAGGCCGTCCGCAGCATCATCCAGTAGGTTTGTGCGATCGGCACCGCCATGGATTCGCGCACCAGATCGGACCAGACCAGCACCTCGACATCGGCCTCGACCGCGTGATCCTCGATCCTGGCCGAGACGTGCCAGCCATAAGTCCCTTCCCCTGACCGGGGCGACAGGGCGATCTCGTAGCCCGACACGGCCGATTGGGCGGCGGCCTCCTTGCGGTAGAGTTCGCGGTAGCGGCGGGGGTGGAACGGGTCATAGCCGGGAATGTAAAAGACCCGCCGCCGCCTGACCGGATTCATCTGAACGTCACCCATGCCGCACACCCTTGATCCGGCAGCAGCATGCCCCGGAAATCGGGCAGGAATAAGCCGATTCCCGCTCCCACCCCTGCGTTTGCCCGTCGCAGTGCCCTATCCGATGGCGGAAAGTGCCGGGAATCGCTCCAGTAGCCACCACGAGAAATCGGTGAACTGTCCGGTCAGCATCATGAAGCCCACCGTCCACAGAAGCAGGCCCGATATCCGCTCGATCCGGTCCATATGCCGCTTCATGAAGGCCATCGCCCGCGTCATGCGCGGAAAGAACGCCGCGACCAGCAGGAACGGAATGCCAAGCCCCGCGGCGTAGAAGGCCAGAAGCAGGGTCCCCCGGCCGACATTGGCCTCGGAGGCGGCAAGTCCAAGGATCGCGCCAAGGATCGGACCCAGGCAGGGCGTCCAGCCCAGCGCGAAGGCAAGTCCCAGAATATAGGCCCCGAAGGCCGAGCCACCCTGGTCGCCGGCATCGAGGCGGGCCTCGCGGTCGAGGAAGCCCAGCCGGTAGATGCCGATGAAATGTGCGCCGAATACCATGATGGTCAGGCCCGCCACGGTCAGGAACCAGTCCTGATATTGCAGGAACATGCGCCCGAAGGCCGATGCGGCGATGCCCAGGAACAGAAAGATCGTGGACAGCCCCATCACGAAGAAGGTCGCCGACAGCAGCACCTTGCGACGCGCCTCGCGCTCCTCGGACATTTCGGTCACGCTCACGCCGCCCATATAGGCAAGGTAGGGCGGCACGATGGGCAGGACGCAGGGGCTGAGAAAGGACAGGACCCCCGCCGTCATTGCGATGATGATCGCAGGCAGAAGCGTTGCATCGAGGATCAGATCAGCGCTGTACATCGGCCTTCCTTCAAGAGGCCTTTGCTGCGGCCCGCTCCGTTCGCCCGGAGATAGGCGCGGCGGCTGGCCGCGTCACGGAGAAAAGCGCCGCACTCTCAGGATCGTGCGTTCGGTGACCCGGTTCGGCCGGTCGGTTCTGTGGATCGGTCCGGTGACCCGGTCTGCTGGCCCCTTTCGGCCCGGCGCCCTTGCCGTGCAGGTGGCAAGGGCACTTTCCCCTAGGCATGGCCGCGCGGGACAATCGTCGTATGGATCGAAAAGACCACCGCCCCGGTCCGGGGCAGGCGGCGGATCGTCTGCCGCTCGCTGCGCAGAAAGGCCGAGTCCGGGCCGCCCACGGGGCGGGGATTGGCCTCGGTATGCGGCTGGAAGAGGGCAGGGTCGTCATAGGCCAGAAGATTCGCCCGCCAGAGCGGCAGATCGGGGCGGACCATGTCGAACATCCGCTGCACCCGCCCGGCCACGGCTTCGTCATAGCGCGCGACAGGCTGGTGGATGCGGCCAAGCGGGCGGCCGATCTTTTCGGCCAGGGTCCAGGCCGCCGGAAAACACAGCAGGGCGGCGGTCAGCACATGTTCGGTGCCCTGCTTCTGGTGCAGGCAGAAATCCTCCTGCACAAGGCGCGAGAGGGCCAGAAGCGGATCGCCGGGATCCACAACAACGGCCTCGCCGTCGGGCCGGGTGACGGTATCGTCCGCAGTCCGGAAGCCGGGCATCCGGGCCAGCTCTTCGAGCACGATGTCCAGAAGCTCGGTGACCGCCGCTTCGGCCCCCGGCAGCACGCAGGCCACATCCGCGCGACGGCTGTTCATGAGGCGGGCCTTCTCGGCCAGTTGCGCGGCATAGGCGCCGTCGATCCGCAGCCAGCCGCCGGGGGCGACAGGCGCCATCCGGGGCAGGGGCGCACGGGCGGCGCTGCGCTGGTCTTCCGGAATGTGGTCCTGCAGGATCATCCCCGCCCTTTCCCGAAACGACATTTCCACCCGGTTCCCCGCTGGCCCTGCCGGAAACCGGCGGACCTGCCCGCAGGTCCTGCACCGGCCAGGGCCGGAGATGCCTTGGTGAATAGCCATTGCTGCGGCCGCCGCAAGATCGACCCGGACAGGGCCGACTGCAGGGCGCTGAAATGGGACGACCTCCATGCCCTCGAACTGGGACCGCAGTTGATCGAGTGCTAGTTCTGTCGGCCCTGTCGGGTCGGTCGCGGGGTGCGGACCCCGCGCCCCATGCTGGCGGCAGGGCCTTGCCTGCGAAGGATGCACCCTGCCACCTGATGGCAGCCGCCGATGGCAGATACCCCTTTGCCCCCTCTGCGGCTTTAGTCCAGCGCTGCGGTCAGAAACTGCACGACCGTCGCAGTCGCGCCCGCGTCCTGGAACGCGCCGCTGCCATGCCCGGCACCGGGCAGGAGTTCGAAGGTCACCGCAGGCGCAGCCGGATGTGCCAGAAGGGCATCGCGAAGCCGGAGCGACTGCCCGGGCGCCACAAAGCCGTCGGCATCGCCATGCATGATAAGGAAGGGAGGCAATTCCGCATCCGCCCCCAGCAGCGACAGGTAATGCAGCGGGCTGACGGCTTGCGCGGCCGCGGGATTGTCCGCGACGGTCATCCCGATCAGGACGCTCTCGGGGGAATCCGCCGCATCATTGCGCCCGGTGGACCGGGCCACAGCCGACGCCTCCATATCCGCATCCATCGTGGTGAAGTCGACCGGGCCGAACCAGTCCACCACCGCCTGAACACCTGTGGCGGGATCAGCAGCAAGGGCAAGCCCCGTCGTCGCCACAAGGAACCCGCCCGCCGAGGACCCGAACAACGCGACCCGTGCGGGATCGATGCCCAGATCGTCAGCATTCGCCCGCAGATGGGCCACTGCCGCCGTCACATCCTCAAGCTGCGCGGGCCATATGTCCGTCCCTGTCAGCCGGTAATTGACCGAAGCCACCGCGAAACCTGCCGCCCGCAGCGCCTCCAGAGATTGGGGATCCTCCTTGTCGCCCATGCGGAATGCGCCGCCGTGGACCCAGACCACCACCGGCACCGGACCGGTCGCCCCCTCGGGAAGATAAAGGTCCAGGACCTGCCGGTCCGACTCCTGCCCGTAAGCCAGATCCGCCATCGTCGGTGTCACCCCTGTCATCCAGCCATACCCGTACCATCCCGCAGCGGCCAGAATGCAAAGTCCTGCAAACGCCATCGCCAATCGTCGTTTCACTACTCATCACTCCCTGCCTGCGTGATAACTGCGCGAGGGAATGCAATTACAGTCCGGATTGTCGAGCGGATCTTGTCAAGGCCGGGCAGGATTCAACATCGCGACAGGCTCTGGCGCAGGCAGATGGTGCCGCAAGATGCGCCCTGCCGCGCCTTTCGCTCCTGAAACGACATATCCGGTGTCGGAACCAGGCCAGCCCGCCGGACCGGCGCCCCCGACGATGAGTCGAACAGGACACCGGGGGCGCAGCCGTGAACAGACACTACAGCGACAGCCGCAAGATAGATCCCACGCGCGGCGCCTCCCTTGCCGACGGCAGCCCCAACGACAATGACCGGGTCGAGATCGGGCCGACGCAGCTGGCCTTCGCCGAATGGGCGGGGGCGGGGCTGACCCCGCCCGACCTGACGGCGATGCGGGGCTACCGCTTGCGGCGGCTGGTCGATCAGCTGGTGGCGCGGGATATCGGCGCGCTCTTGCTGTTCGATCCGCTCAACATCCGCTACGCGACCGACACGACGAACATGCAGCTCTGGAACAGCCACAACCCGTTCCGCGCCTGCATGGTCTGCGCCGACGGGCATATGGTCATCTGGGAATACCGCAACGCGCCGTTCCTGGTCGAATTCAACCCGCTGGTGAAGGAAATCCGCTCGGGTGCCGCCTTCTTCTACAACACCAATGGCGAGAATACGGCAAAGGACGCTGCCTCCTTCGCCGGGCAGGTGGGCGAGGTGATGGCGGCCCATGCCGGGGGCAACCGGCGGCTCGCGGTGGACAAGATCATGGTCCACGGGCTGCGCGCGCTCGAACGGGCGGGGTTCGAGGTGCTGGAGGGCGAGGTTCTGACCGAACGCGCCCGCGCTGTGAAGGGTCCCGACGAGATCCTTGCCATGCGCTGCGCCCATCATGCCTGCGAGGCGGCGGTGGCCGAGATGGAAAGGTTCACGCGGGATAACGTGCCCGGCGGCGGCGTGAGCGAGGATGACATCTGGGCAGTGCTTCACGCCGGCAACATCCGCCGCGGCGGCGAATGGATCGAGACGCGGCTTCTGGCATCGGGGCCGCGCACGAACCCTTGGTTTCAGGAATGCGGGCCCCGGATCGTACAGATGAACGAGGTGGTGGCCTTCGATACCGACCTGATCGGGGCCTATGGCTTCTGCGTCGATATCAGCCGGACATGGTGGATCGGGGACCGGCCGCCGTCGAATGCAATGGTCGCGGCCATGCGCCATGCGCGGGATCATCTGGACGACCATTTCGCGCGGCTGCGGCCCGGCGTCAGCGTGGACGAGTTGTCGTTGCAGGGCCACGTGCTGGCGCCCGAATACCAGCGGCAGAAATACAGCTGCAAGATGCACGGGGTCGGGCTTTGCGACGAATGGCCCTATGTGACCTATCCCGACGGCTTCATGCCCGGCGCCTTCGAGGGCGTGGTGCTGGAACCCGGCATGGTGCTGTGCATCGAGGCGCTGGTCAGCCCCGAGGGGGGCGATTTCTCGATCAAGATCGAGAATCAGGTGCTGCTGACCGAAACGGGGGCCGAGAACCTGACGCGCTATCCTTTCGATCAGGCCCTGATGGGGTAGGAAATGCCGGCGTCCTGGCCATGTTACAGGCCATAAGGGGCGGCCGGGTCGGGGGATGGCGCGGAAAGCGCCTTGTCTGGTGCCGTTGCGAGGGCTAGATCGACGCGGGAAAAAAGAGGATCACGAGCCCATGTCGAAACTTGTGACGATCTTCGGCGGATCCGGATTTGTCGGCCGCTACATCGCCCGCCGCATGGCGCAAGAGGGCTGGCGCGTCCGCGTGGCCGTGCGCCGCCCGAACGAGGCATCCTTCGTGCGCACCTACGGCGTGGTGGGCCAGGTCGAGCCGATCCTTGCCAATGTGCGCGACGATGACAGCGTGCGTGCCGCGCTGCATGGCGCCGAGGCGGTGGTGAACTGCGTGGGCATTCTGGCCGAAAGCGGCAAGAACTCGTTCAAGGCGGTGCAGTCCGAAGGTGCCGCCCGCATCGCCCGGATCGCCGCCGAGGAAGGCGTCGCGCGGATGGTGCAATTGTCGGCGATCGGTGCCTCGGAAGGCTCGGACAGCCTCTATGCCCAGACCAAGGCCAGGGGCGAGGCCGAGGTGCTGGCCCATATGCCGGGCGCGATGATCCTGCGTCCCTCCATCGTCTTCGGGGCCGAAGACCAGTTCTTCAACCGCTTTGCCGGCATGGCCCGGCTTGGCCCGCTTCTGCCGGTCGTGGGGGCCGAGACCCGGTTCCAGCCGGTCTGGGTCGACGATGTCGCACAGGCCGCGGTCAAGGGCGTACTCGGCACCGCGCCGGGTGGCGTCTACGAGCTTGGCGGTCCCGAAGTCATGAGTTTCCGGGAACTGATGCAGTTGATGCTCGAGGTGATCCGCCGTCGGCGACTGGTCGTCAGCATCCCCTTTCCGGTGGCACGCCTGATGGCTGCGGGTTTTGGTCTGGGCGAGAAGGTGACGGCCGGGCTTCTGAAGGCGCCGCTCACACGGGATCAGGTCGCCAATCTGGCGGTGGACAATGTCGTCTCGGAAGGTGCACGCGGCTTTGCCGAACTGGGGATCGAGCCGGTGGTGATGTCCGGCGTTCTGCCCGACTACCTCTGGCGTTTCCGCGCCTCCGGCCAGTATTCCGACATCAAGAAGTCTGCCCAAAACCTGCGGCAGTAGGGATTGCAAGGCCCGGGTTTACCCTGCTGTCGACCGTCGCCTGCCGGCAGGACAAGCAGGGACCACGCGCGCCCTTGAATCCTCAGGCATAGGCAACCCAGAGCAGCACCGTCCCGAGGATCAGCCGATACACGACATAGGGCGTGAAGCTGACGCTGCGCAGCAGCCGCATCATGAAGGCCAGTGCGCCCAGCGCGGCGAAGAACGACAGGACAGCGACGACCGCCCCGTCGCGCGCGGCCTGCGCATCGGCCGTCACCGCCACCTCGAGGCCAAGCAACGTGCCCGAGGCGATGATCGTGGGGATCGACATCAGCATCGCCAGCCGTGCGGCATCGGGGCGGGCATAGCCCAGCATCCGGCCCGCCGTGATCGTGATCCCCGACCGCGAGGTTCCCGGCAGGAGCGAGACCGCCTGCCACAAACCCATTACCAGCGCGTCCTTCAGCGTCCAGCCCTCGGCCTTCTTCTCGGCCGGCCCGTTCTGGTCGGCCCAGTACAGCAGAAGGCCGAACAGGATCATCATCCAGCCGATCAGCGCGGTCGAGCGCAAGAGCACGGTCAGGCCCGTCAGTTGCAGAATCAGCCCGACGATCACCACCGGGATCGTTCCGATGATCAGGCACAGCGCAAGAAAGGCCCCGCGCGTATCCACCTTGCCCCGCACAAGCCGCAGAAAGCCGACCGCCGCCTCGGCGACGTCCTGCCGGAAGTACAACAGGACCGCAAGCAGCGTGCCCACATGGGCCGCCACGTCGATCACCAGCCCCTGGTCGTCCAGCGCCGTCAGGTTCGGCAGCAGGATCAGATGGGCCGAGGACGAGATCGGCAGAAACTCGGTGATCCCCTGGATCAGCGCCAGGAGGACAAGATGGAACAGTGTCATGATCGCTCGCCTGATTCGCTTTGGGGCCACACTAAAACTCTGGAGTCGACGGGAAAGCAGAAAGTAGGGTGCGAAGCGGACCTAATTTTGATCGCTCCGACCTCCGCCCGGACGATTCGGGGCGAAAATTCCTGAAAGTAGGTCAGCAATAATGACTTTTCTTTTTCCACCGCGCGCCGTAATTAGCCAGCACGAGCAAGGGAGAGGATGATGGCGCAGGACAGGATGCTGAAGTTCGTCACGGTGCCCCGGGACATGCCCGAGAAGCGCCCGCCCGATCTGCGCCGCCAGGACTTCGGCGAGATCTATGCCGAATATGCAGGCGCCAAGGCGGCCGAGCAGTCGGCCCGCTGTTCGCAGTGCGGTGTGCCCTACTGCCAGACGCATTGCCCGCTGCACAACAACATCCCCGACTGGCTGCGCCTGACCGCCGAAGGCCGCCTGCAAGAGGCCTACGAGATCAGCCAGGAAACCAATACCTTCCCCGAAATCTGCGGCCGCATCTGTCCGCAGGACCGGCTGTGCGAAGGCAATTGCGTGATCGAAAAGGCGGGCCACGGCACCGTCACCATCGGCTCGATCGAGAAATACATCACCGATACCGCCTGGGAACAGGGCTGGGTCAAGCCCATCCGCCCCGCGCATGAGCGGTCCGACAGCGTGGGCATCATCGGCGCGGGGCCCGGTGGCCTTGCGGCGGCCGATGTGCTCAGGCGGCAGGGGGTGCAGGTCACCGTCTATGACCGGCATGACCGCGCGGGGGGGTTGATGACCTACGGCATTCCCGGCTTCAAGCTTGAAAAGCCCGTCGTCATGCAGCGGATCGACCAGTTGCGCGACGGCGGGGTCGAGTTCGTGCCGAACTGCAACGTGGGCGAGGACCTGTCCTTCGACGCGATCCGGGGCAAGCATGACGCGGTGCTGATCGCTACCGGCGTCTACAAGTCGCGCGATCTCGAGGCGCCGGGTGTGGATGCCGGGGGCGTGGTGCGCGCGATCGACTATCTGACCGCTTCGAACCGCAAGAGTTTCGGCGACGACGTGCCCGAGTTCGACAGCGGCGCGCTCAATGCGGCAGGAAAGCGCGTGGTCGTGATCGGCGGTGGCGATACTGCGATGGATTGCGTCCGCACCGCGACACGGCAGGGCGCGGTTTCGGTCAAGTGCCTGTATCGCCGCGACAGGGCCAACATGCCCGGATCCCAGCGCGAGGTCGCCAATGCCGAGGAAGAGGGCGTCGAATTCGTCTGGCTTTCTGCCCCCCGGGCCTTTCAGGGCGATCCCGTCTCGGGAGTGGTGGTGCAGCGGATGCAGCTTGGCCAGCCCGATGCGACGGGCCGCCGGACGCCCGAGGTGATCGAGGGGGCCGATTACATCGAAGCGGCCGATCTGGTGATCAAGGCGCTGGGCTTCGAGCCGGAACCCCTGCCCGCGCTCTGGGGTGTCGAGGGGCTTGAAGTGACGCGCTGGGGCACGATCCGGGCGGATTTCACCACCGGGCAGACCAGCCTCGAGGGCGTTTTCGCCGCAGGTGACATCGTGCGCGGTGCATCGCTTGTCGTCTGGGCGATCCGCGACGGGCGCGATGCGGCTGCGGCCATGCTCGACTATCTCGGACAGTCCGCCAGTGTCGCGGCGCAATAGGTCCGGCGAATGAGGCACCCGTTGATCCGCATCGCCCTGACCCTGTCGCTGGCCCTGACGATTGGAGTTCGCGCCGCCGAGTCTGCGGAAACCTTCGCCATGCCGCAGGGTTGCGAGGCCTATGTGACGATCCAGAAACGTAGCTGCATCGTCAGCCACCAGTTTCGATGCGAAGCCGATCCCGAAGGCCATCAGCGCCGTGTCGATCTGAATGAAAGCGGCATGGTCTACATGGGCGTCATCGACGCCGAGACGCAGTGGATCGAAAGCTTCTACCCCGACCGCGGCGAAGTGAGCCGGCTCATGCCCGACCCGGCTGATCCAGCCTCACTGACCGAACTGCTTCAGACCGGGCGCGACGGGATGGATTTCCAGACCATGTCGGATCTTTCGGGCTTGCTGACCTTTCGCGGGTCGGACTGGCTGACCGGTGAGACGGTCGAGATCGACGGCGTGACACTCGAGGTCACCCGGTTCGAGATGGAGGTGCTTGATCCCTTCGGGAACCTGCTCTGGTCGGCGACGGGAAGCGAGTTCATCCACCGCGAGTGGCGCACCTTCATCGCCGGAACCAGGACCTACACCACTGCCGACGGATCGTGGGATACGGATAACCGTCCGGTGCAGTTCATCTTCCCCGGCCAGCCCGGTTTCCTGTCGTCGCGGCCGCGGCATGACTGTGGGTTCATGATGTCTGGATCGGATTTCTTGATCCCTGAGGTGCCGTCTTGATCCGCGTTTCCGTCCTTGCGCTTGCGTTCATGCCGGCGGCGGCTGTCGCTCAGGGCGCACAGACCTTTGCCCTGCCGGCCGGTTGCGAGGCGTTCGTGACCAACCAGCAGGCCAGCTGCACCGTGTCGCATCACTTCACCTGCGAGGGTGACCCCGAGGGCATCCAGCGCCGCGTCGATCTGGATGAGGACGGGGTGATCTACTACGGTGCCATCGACCACGAGACCCAGTGGATCGAAAGCTACCATCCGCTGACTGGCCATTCCGAATTCCTGATGCCCGAACCTGCCCGCCCGGCAAGCCTGAGCGAGCTGATCGGGACGGGGGTGAACGAATACGATTTCCTCACGACCTCGCCCGAATTCGGCACGACCCGCTACGTCGGCACGGACCGCCTGACCGGCGAGACGATGACCATCTCGGGCGTGACGCTTGACCGGACGGAATACGAGATCACGGCCTATGACTCCTCGGGGAACCAGATCTGGTCCTCGTCAGGGCGCGAGTTCATCAGCCGCGACTGGCGCATGTTCATCGGCGGTGAAAGCCGCATCGTGACCGCCGAGGATAGCTGGGAAAGCGACGACACCCCGGTCGAGTTCCTGTTTCCCGGCGATCCCGGCTTCCTGTCGGCCCGGCCCAAATACGGCTGTGGCCTGATGATGTCGGCCCTGCCACCGACGACGATCCTGCCCGCAACCCAAGCCAAGGAGACCGCAGATGACGCAATTTGATGATGCCTGGGTTGCTGCCGAGACCGCAAAGCGCGCATGGATGGCCGAGCACAGCCTTTACAAGGCCGATGACGAACATGCCTCTTGCGGGGTGGGTTTCGTCGTGGCCATCGACGGTCAGCCCTCGCGCGGGGTGGTCGAGAAGGGGATCACCGCGCTCAAGGCGGTGTGGCACCGTGGTGCCGTCGATGCGGATGGCAAGACGGGCGACGGGGCGGGTATCCATGTGCAGATCCCCGTGCGCTTTTTCTACGATCAGGTGCGCCGCACGGGGCATGAGCCCGACATGGGCAAGCTGATCGCCGTCGGGCAGGTCTTTCTGCCGCGCACCGATTTCGGCGCCCAGGAACGCTGCCGGACCATCGTGGAAACCGAGGTGATCCGCATGGGTCACTATATCTACGGCTGGCGGCACGTTCCGGTGAACACCGCCGTTCTGGGCGAAAAGGCCAATGCGACCCGGCCCGAGATCGAACAGATCCTGATCAGCTGCCAGAAGGATATCGACGAAGAGGCCTTCGAGCGCGAGCTTTACATCATTCGCCGCCGGATCGAGAAGGCCGCCATCGCGGCGCAGATCCCCGGGCTTTACCTTGCCAGCCTGTCCTGCCGTTCGATCATCTACAAGGGGATGATGCTGGCCGAACAGGTGGCCGAGTTCTATCCCGACCTGCAGGACGAACGGTTCGAGAGCGCCTTCGCGATCTATCACCAGCGCTATTCGACCAACACCTTCCCCCAGTGGAGCCTTGCCCAGCCTTTCCGCATGCTTGCCCATAACGGCGAGATCAACACGCTGAAGGGCAACGTCAACTGGATGAAAAGCCACGAGATCCGGATGGCATCGAACACTTTTGGCGAGATGGCCGAGGACATC
>JAFIEN010000093.1 GCA_020832515.1 Rubellimicrobium sp.
GGGGTGAAATCGGTCAGGTCGATATTGGCCTGCCAGAAGGCATCCACGGTGCCCACATCCTTCCAGTAGGCTGGCGCCTCGGGGGTGGAGCGGACGCAGGACACATCGAAGCGGTGCGCCATGGCCTTGCCGTTCCTGACGATGTCGGGGATCAGGTCATTGCCGAAATCATGGCTTGAATTGGGGTCGTCGTTATCCTTCAAGAGCAGTTCGCGCAGGAATTTCCACGAAAATACATAGATCCCCATCGAGGCCAGCGCCTTGTCGGGGTCTTCGGGCGTGGCGGGGGGATCTGCGGGTTTTTCGAGGAAGGAGGTGATGCGCCCCTCCTTGTCGGTGGCCATGACGCCAAAGGCCGTGGCCTCCATCCGCGGTACGGTCAGGCAGCCGATGGTGACATCCGCGCCGGATTCCACGTGCTGGCGCAGCATCACCTCGTAATCCATCTTGTAGATATGGTCGCCTGCAAGGATCAGGATGTAATCCACCCCGTAGCTGTCGACGATGTCGATGTTCTGAGTCACGGCATCGGCCGTGCCGCGATACCAGCTTTCCTCGTCCATGCGCTGCGAGGCGGGCAGGATGTCGAGGAATTCGTTCCGTTCGGCGCGGAAGAAGTTCCAGCCGCGCTGGCAATGGCGGATCAGGGAATGGGCCTTGTATTGCGTGGCGACCGCGATCTTGCGGATGCCGGAATTCATCGTGTTCGACAGCGCGAAGTCGATGATCCGCGCCTTGCCGCCGAAATAGACCGCCGGTTTCACGCGCCGGTCGGTCAGTTCGCGCAACCGGCTGCCCCGGCCACCTGCAAGGACGAAGGCCATGGAGCGTTGTGTCAGGCGTCTGTTCTGCGGCATCCTTCGGGCGTCTCCTCGCATTAGTGGTCCAGCCGGAAGATCAGCGTGGACAAAGGCGGTATCGTGAACGGGGCCGAGGCGGGCTGGTGGTGCCAGGGATCGTCCGTGGCGGTGACACCGCCCAGATTGCCCCGGTCGCCGCCACCATAGAGGCCCGCGTCGGTGTTCAGGACCTCGGACCAGTGGCCGGCATGGGGCAGGCCGATGCGGTGGCCGGTACGCTCGACCGGGGTGAAGTTGCAGATCACCACGCAGGGCGCGTCGCCATCGTTGCCCCGCCGGATGAAGCTGTAGAGCGAGGCATCGGCATCGGTGGCGTCGATCCACTGGAACCCGGCCGGATCGCAATCCTTCACATGCAGGGCGGGCGTTTCGCGGTACAGCCGGTTGAGGTCGCGCACCAGCTGCGCGATGCCCTGATGCTCGGGGCGCTGGGCGGCATCCCAGTTGACCTGTGCGTTGTGGTTCCATTCCTCGGGCTGGCCGAATTCGCAGCCCATGAACAGAAGCTTCTTGCCGGGATGGCCCCACATGAAGCCGTAATAGGCGCGCAGGTTGGCGCATTTCTCCCGCCAGGTGCCGGGCATCTTCTCGATCATGCTGCCCTTGCCGTGGACGACCTCGTCATGGCTGATCGGCAGGATGAAATTCTCGGAAAATGCGTAATGGATGCCGAAGGTCATCTGGTGGTGGTGATACTTGCGGTGGATCGGGTCACGCTCGATGTAATCGAGTGTGTCGTTCATCCAGCCCATGTTCCACTTGTAGCCGAAGCCAAGCCCGCCCGCATCGACCGGAGCCGAGACGCGGGGAAAGCTGGTCGATTCCTCGGCCACGGTCATGATGCCGGGCTGCTGGCCGTAAGCCAGCGCGTTCATCCGCTGGAAAAAGGCGATCGCCTCGTAATTCTCGCGCCCGCCATCCTTGTTGGGAAGCCATTCGCCGTCGTTGCGCGAATAGTCGCGATACAGCATCGAGGCCACGGCATCGACCCGCAGCCCGTCGAGGTGGAATTCCTCGAGCCAGTAGAGCGCATTGGCGGTCAGGAAATTGGCAACCTCGACCCGGCCGTAGTTGTAGATCAGTGTGTTCCAGTCCTGATGGAACCCTTCGCGCGGGTCGGCATGTTCGTAAAGGGGCGTGCCGTCGAAGCGACCAAGGCCGTGGGCGTCGGTCGGGAAATGGCCGGGCACCCAGTCAAGCAGCACGCCCAGCCCCGCATCATGCGCGGCCTGCACCAGATCGCGGAATTCATGCGGGGGACCGAAGCGGATGGTGGGGGCGTAAAGGCCCACCGGCTGATAGCCCCATGAGCCGTCGAACGGAAATTCGCTGACCGGCATCAGCTCGATATGGGTAAAGCCCATGTCGCGGACGTAACCCACCAGATCGACGGCGGCTTCCTTGTAGGAGAGCGGCCTGCCGCCCTGATCCCAGATCCGTTTCCACGAGCCCAGATGCACCTCGTAGATCGAGATCGGCGCATCGCGGCGGTTGGCCTTTTCGCGCCTCTCCATCCAGCCGCCGTCGCGCCAGCCGTAGCCCTTGATGTCGCGCACCACGCTGGCGGTTTCGGGCGGGTGCTGCGCGCCAAAGCCCAGGGGATCGGCCTTCAGGGGCAGGAGGTCCCCATGGGGGCCAAGGATCTCGTATTTGTAGGCGGCGCCTTCGGTGGCGCCGGGGATGAAGATTTCCCACACGCCGGTTCCGCCGCGGCGGCGCATCGGGTGGCGGCGGCCGTCCCAGGCGTTGAAATCGCCCACGACCGAGACGCGGGCGGCATTCGGCGCCCAGACGGCGAAATGGGTGCCGGTCGCGCCCTCGTGTTCCATCACATGCGCGCCCAGCGCCTCCCACAGGCGCAGGTGGGTGCCTTCGCCCAGAAGGTATTCGTCGAAATCCGACAGGACGGGGCCAAAGCGGTAGGCGTCGTCATGGTCCCAGACCGCGCCATCCCAGCCGCGTCCGCGCAGGGCGTAGGGCTTGCCAGCCGGAACCTTGCCGCAGAAGAGCGCGCCCTCGACCCGGGGCAGGGGGTGTTCCTTGCCCGCGATCACGGCGGACAGGCTTTCGGCGCCGGGATCGATCGCCGTCACCCAGGTGGTGCGGCCATGCTTGTGCGGGCCAAGAACGGCGAAGGGATCGTCATGACGCGCCGACAGAAGCCGGTGGACGGTGTCGGGGGCAAGCGGGTGGGGCGCGGTCTTTGCTGGCATTGCCCGATCATAGGCGCAAAGATGCCTTCCGCAACAGCGCTGTCTGCAGCAGGTGCCACCATCCGCGATGTCGCTCGGAAGGCCTTCAGCCGGGTGGGCCGGGCTGCGTCACAAGGACCAGATCGGCGGGCAGGGCGCGGTCCTCGATGCGGCGGGCATTGGCGATGTCGTTGCCCTCGGCCCGGCGGGTCGCGGCGGCGCGCGAGAGGCCGTGGGTCAGCCAGCGCTGGATCAGCCGGGCGCGCAGTTCCGGCAGGGGCACGTCAAGGCGGGCGGCCACATCCCAGAGCGCCGCCAGTTCGCGCCACGGGGCTTCGTCGAAAAGCAGGTAATTGCCCTCGACGATGACCACCCTGCAGTCGGCCGGCACGACCTTGGCCCAGGCGATGGCGATATCACGGGCGCGGTCGAAGACGGGGACCACGACCTGGTTGCCGGCCCGCAGCCGACGGATCACATGCAGGAAACCGTCGCTGTCGAAGGTCTCGGGTGCGCCCTTGCGTGCGCGCAGGCCACGTGCGTCGAGCACCGCATTGTCGAGATGGAACCCGTCCATCGCCACGATGGAAGAGCTGATGTGCCGGTCGCGCAGCCGCCGGGCGAGCGCGGCGGCAAGCGTTGTCTTGCCCGAGCCGGGTGCCCCTGACAGGGCCAGAAGCGCGCGGTTCGACCCGGCCAGAGGCGCGTCGAGCATGTCGGTTAAGGCGTCGATCTGGGCCGAGATGTCGAGCATGGGGCAATCGTCCGTTAGCCGTCGCAACCTGCCGTGACGCTTTATGCGGGAAGGTCGGGCAGGAAAACCCCATGAGGCGCCCGGTCCCGGGCGCGTGATCGGGTGGCCTACGTTGCCACAGACCACACCGGGTTGGACAGGGGTTGGCAGAGCGGAGAGGGAAGATTATCGTGTCGGGGATGTCGGTCATCAAGATGAACTTCCTGCGCGACGGCTGGCCGGTCCGGTCATGGCGGGTGATGAGCCGCATGCTGGAGATTGCGGGGCGCAGCCATCTTGGACTGATCGCCGCAGGTGTGGCCTTTTTCGGGATCTTTTCGGTGTTTCCGTCGCTTGCGGTTCTGATCGGTCTTTTCGGGCTGGTCGCCGATCCGGCGGTGGTCGAGACGCAGCTGCAGATGATGGAGGAGTTCATCCCGGCCGATGCCTATGCGCTGATCGATGCGCAGATCAGCCAGCTGATCGGGGCGCAGACGGGCACGCTGGGCTGGGCGACGGGGGTGTCGCTGGTCATCGCCTTCTGGTCGGCCCGCCTTGGGGTGTCCTCGCTTGTGCAGGGGATCAACGCGGTTCATGGCGAACCGGAACGGAGCGGGATCTGGCACCAGATCCTGTCGCTTCTGTTGACCTTCGCGCTGGTCGTGGTCGCCATTATCGCGCTTCTGGCGGTGATCGTGGCGCCGATCCTGCTGGCTTTCCTGCCGTTGGCCGGGCTGGCGGGGATCGTGGCCGAGTTGGTCCGCTGGGTGGTGGCGATCGGATCGCTGGTCATGGCCTTCGGGCTGCTTTACCGCTACGGGCCCAACGGCCAGGTCTCGCAGGCCTGGATCACGCCGGGGTCGGTGACCGTGGTGGTGCTGTGGCTGGCAGCGTCGGCGGGCTTCACCGTCTATGTGTCGAATTTCGCAAGCTATAACGAGATCTACGGCTCGATCGGGGCGGTGATGGCGATGATGATGTGGCTCTACATCACGGCCTATCTGATCATGCTGGGTGCCGCGATGAACCGCGCGATCGAAGAGGTGTGGACGTCGGCAACGTCAGAGGCGCCCGCCGACGCCGTGGCCGGCGGGGCGGCCGAGATACCGGAAGACCAGTCGGCGGACACCGGCAAGGTCGAGCCGGACACGGCGAAGACGATCGTGGTCTGAGCCGCATGGGGCTGCTTCGGGCCTCGGCCACGCGGTGCCGGTGTTGGGCGGTGCCGGTGTCGCAGGAAGGCCATGCAGCCCGGTTTCAGGGGCGTTCGCCCCATCGCCGCAGGGCATCTGCCGTCCGGTTGCAAAGGGCGCAGCAGCGGACCCCGCGCAAGGCATGAGGTTCACGTGCAAGGCAGTCGCCTTGGTCTAGCTTGGTCGTTCCGGGCCGCCAGCCCCGCCCGATCCCGCGCGATAGCCGGCGAAGAATGCCTGGACGAGTTCGGGAACGGCGGCATCCGCGTTGTCGAATGCAGGTGACGGGGATGCGGTGGCTGCGGCCCGGTCTGCCGCCTTGGGGCGCGCCGTGCGGGCAAGCAGGAGCGCGATGCCGGCGCCCACCAGATTGGCGCCTGCAAGGCAGAGTGCGGCCATGAGCGGGCCGAGGTGCGCCTGAAGCCAGAGCCAGCCCGCAAGCGACAGGAAGGCCAGTGCCCCGAGCAGAAGCAGGGTGGCGACAAGCGTCATGGCAAGCACACGGGCAATCGCCCTGGCCAGCTTCAGGAGGCGGAGTTCGATGGCCCCGAACACGCCCTAGCGCCTCATGATCAGGCCAAGGACGAAGCCAAGCCCGGCCGCGACGCCCATCGCGGTGCCCGGCTGGCGGGTGATGAAAAGCGCCGTCCGCTCGATCCGGTCGCGCAATTCGGCTTCGGCGGCATCAAGCTTGCGTTGACCTTTCTCGGCAAGGTCGTCCGCAAGATCGCCCGCGGCCTGCCGGACACGGTCGCGGGCGGAACGTGGATCGTCTGCCTCGCCCTTCGACGGCATGCTGTCACGCAGGGCGTCGAGTTCGAGCCGCATTGCCCTGAGCTCGGCCAGAACCTCTGCCAGCGCCGCCTCGGGCTGCGATGCAGGGTCGTCCTGATCTGATTTGGCCATGACATCTCCTGTTGCGGTGGTCGCGGGGGTGCGTCCCTACAGTAGCGCCAAGCTGCCCGGCGGCGCAATCGGAGCCGAACCGTGCAGAAACTGCAACAGGCCGGGGGGGCCGTGATTTCGCCACAAAAAAATCACTTTGCGGCAACGCGGGGGCAGGCTAGCTTGATCGGCAATGATAAGCGGGCCGAAAAAATCGGTCTCGCATGAGGCGGAGTAGTAAAATGTCGGCGATTGAGTTCGTTGTTCGCGCCAGCGCGGGCAATCTTCAGCGTGGATTCGTGGCGGGCGAGGGGACGAATTCCTCGCTGATTGTTCAGCCGGGGGCGGATGTCTCGCTCAACCTGAGTCGTGCGCAGATCGTGTCTTACATGCGGCAGGGGAATGCGCTGAACATCACGCTGATCGACGGGCGGGTGATCACGATCGACGGGTTCTTCGCGCCTGATGGACGGCAGGTGGCCAATCTCTTCGTCTCTTCGGGGGGCGCCCTGCAGCAGGTGCAGCTCGTCGAGGGCGGCGCCGGGCTCTACTACTCGAACTACATCGAGGTCGGTGCCGGCGAAAAGTGGGCGATGGGCGATTCGCTTGTCTTCGATCGCGGCACCGAGGTGATGCTGGCTTCGGGGCCGGCGGATGATGACGTGGGCATGCTGGCCGGTGGGCTGGCGCTGCCCGGTCTGTTCGGCTTGCCGCTTCTTGGCCTGGTGGGTCTGGGCGCCGGGGCTGCGGCCCTGGGTGGTGGCGGGTCGTCCGAAGACCGGCCAAGGGACGTGATCGACGACACCGAAGAGCGTGATCCGGACGATGACGGTGACGACGGCGATTCCGGCGGCGACGACGGCGACTCCGGCGGCGGTGACGACGGCTCCGGTGATGACGACGGCGAGACGGGCGGTGATGGTGACGTCCGGGATCCGGACGACGGTGGTGATGACGACGGTGATGTACCGGTCGACGACGGTGATGATGGCGACACAGGCGGCGGCGGTGACCAGCCGGATGACGGCGATGATGAGGACGCAGGCGGCGGCGGTGGCGGCAACGGCGGCGGCGGCAGCGGCGGCGGCGACAATGGCGGTGGCGACAACGGTGGCGGCGGAGGCGGCAATGGCGGCGGTGGCGATGGCGGCGGTGGCGGCGGTGACAACGTCGGCGGCGGTGGTGGTGACCACGGTGGCGGCGGCAATGGCGGAGGCGGCGGCACCCCCGGTGTCGTGATCGAGATCGTCTCGGGCACGGTCGACAGGGGCCATGTCGTCAATGCCGAGGATCGCTCGACCGGCGTGGTCATCACGGGAACCGGCACGGTCGGCGGCACTGTCACGGTCGTCGTGAACGGCCATACGCAGACGACGGTGGTCGATGCCGGCGGCAACTGGTCGGTGACCTTCCCGACCAGCCAGATCCCCGGCGGCACCTATGTGACGCCGGTCGAAGCCACGATCCAGCTGGGCGACCAGTCCAGTGTCGTGCGGGAAACGCTGAGCGTCGATACCGAGGCTTTCGTGACATTCGACGCCCACAAGGTCGGTGGCGACGGTGTGGTCAACGCCTCGGAGGCCGAGGACGGCATCCTGCTCACAGGCAGGACCGAGCCGGGCTCGACTGTGACGGTCGTGGTCGAGGGTGTGACCTACACCGCCACGGTGACCGCCGGCGGCAGCTGGTCGGTGACAATCCCTGCCGGCAGCGTCGTGGGCGGCGAATACAGCCAGACAGCGCAGGTCTTTGCCGAGGACCGCCACGGCAACCCGGCGGCGACCTCGGGCACCTATGTGATCGACACGACGACCTTCGTGACTGTCCGAACCGACAATGTCGGCGGCGACGGCATCGTCAACCATGTCGAGCGGCTGCAGGGGATCACGATCACCGGCACGGCCGAGGCTGGCGCAACGGTCATCGTTTACTTCGGCAGCGCCACGCGGACGGTGCTGGCCGATGCAAACGGCAACTGGAGCGCCACTTACGGCCGGTCCGACATTCCGACGGGCGAGCTGACCGTGTCGGTCACCGCGGTGGCGACCGATCTGGCGGGCAATACAGCGACGGCCTTCGGCAGCGTCGGGGTGGACACGCTGGTCCATCCGTTCACGCTGAACGATCCGGTGGCGGGCGACAACGTGATCAACGCGGCCGAGGCGGCGGGGGGTGTCGTGATCTCGGGCACGGTCGAGGCCTTCTCGACCGTTGTGGTGACGTTCGGCGGGGTGGACTACACGGTCACGGCCGGGGCAGACGGCCTGTGGCAGGTGACGCTTCCGTCGACGGCAATCGCGGCGGCAGAGTTCGACGCCACGATCATGGCGCATGCCACGGATGTGAACGGCAACACCGCGATCCTGACGCATGGCGTGCGTGTCGACACGATCGTCAACCGCCTTGACATGACCCGGCCGGTCGAGGGCGACAACATCGTCACCCGCGCCGAGGCGCTGGACGGCATCACGCTGTCGGGCACGGTCGAGGCCGGATCCTCGGTCATGGTGACCTTCGCGGGTACCACCCGTGCCGCCACCGTGGATGCGCAAGGCAACTGGACGGTCGATTTCGCCCATCACGAGATCCCGCAGGGGGAATATACCGCCTCGGTCACGATCGCGGCGACGGATTGGGTCGGCAACACCAGGTCGATCACCGAGACCTTCCTGGTGGATACCGTGCCGCCCGAATTGCCGATGTTCGCAAGCATGACGCGCGAAGCGGATGCGGTGCGGGGCTTCTCGACCGAAGCCACCAGCGAAGCGATCATGGTCCAGCAGATCAACCCGGACGGCAGCGTGTCGGATGTGGTGTTCGCGACCTCGAGAGGCCCGTTCAACGGCGAGACCAACTTCCACCTTGCCCAGCCGGTCCCCAACGGATCGCATCTGGTCCTGACGGCGACCGATGCGGTGGGCAACGCGACCTCGACGCTGTTCATGCTGGAAGAGACGCTCAACAACACGATCAACGTCACCCATCCGGGTCTTTCCGGTTTCAACATCGAGCAGATCGACCTGCAATTCGCCGAGGACAGCCAGTTGACGCTGACGGTGGCCGATTTCGAGGCGCTGGCGGCCGAGTCGAACCTGCTGACCATCCATGGCGGTGCGGACGATACCGTCACCGCGCTGGGGGCGACCCGGACCGGCGAGACGCGCGACATCAGCGGCCGGAGCTACGAGGTCTACAGCTTCGGCGACAATGGTGGGACGCTGATCATCGACGACACGATCAACGTGGTGACCTGACGACAGGAAAGCTGCGGGGCGCGCGTGCGCATGTGCTCGCAGCAGGTGCTCATGGCGGATCATGGTCCGCCCGAGACCTGCGCGCGCCCCGCAAGACCGCAACAGAAACGGGTCCGGCTGAACCGGGCAGGGCGGGAATTGATGTCGGTATGCAGGACAGTAACGGTTTCAAGGCAAGGCGGGGCACGCGCGCTTTTGTCGGTAATGGCGATTGTCGGGCTTTCGGCATGCAGCGGCGTTGGCGGGGGTGAGATTTCGTCACGCTCGGACAATGCCTTCTCGGTGGTGGATCGCGGGACGCAACCATCGGCGCTTGATGCCACGATGCGCGAGGGGCGCGGATCGCCCGCCATCGACGCGCTCTTGAACCGCCGCAGCGTTCTGGCCTCCGGTCCGATGCGGGATGTGGCGGACTCGGTGATGGCTGCCAACACCCGCGCCGCCGAAGCCGACCTGCGCGCGGCACGGTTGAGGGCCGAGGCGCAAGCTTCGAACTGGCTGCCCGCGCTTGGTCCTTCGATCACGCTTGATGCGATGGGGGCCCTTGTGGCCGGGCTGATGGTCAGCCAGGCGATCTTCGACAACGGCCAGCGGGCGGCAGAGCGCGCCTATGCACGGGCAGATATCGAGGTGGCCGCGGTCGCGCTTGCCGATGACAGCAACAAGCGCGTGCTCGAGGCGCTTGAACTGTATCTGAATGCCGAGGCGGCGCGGTCGCGGGCGGCGGTTTCCGCGGCCGGGATGCAGCAGATGGGTCATTTCGCCCATGTGATGACCGAGCGGGTGAATGCCGGGATCTCGGATCGGGCAGATCTGCAGATCGTCCTGCAGCGGCAGGACCAGATGCGTTCGGACATGGCATCAGATCAGGAGGCCGCAGCCTCGGCCATGCGCGAATTGCAGGCGATGGCCGCGCGCCCGGTCGAGGGGATCACGGGGCTGTCGCCGATTGCGGCGCCCTCGCCGACCGCCACCCCGCTCAGGGTGATGCGGGCCCAGGCCGAGTCCGAGCGCGCGGTCGCCGAGGCCACGGCGCGGCGCGCGGGCTTTCTTCCCGGCCTGACGGTCGGGGGAAATCTGGCCGATGGTGTCGATGGTCTGGGCGTGACGCTGGCGGCCCCGAACGGCATCGGTCTGGGGACGGGTGCTGCGCTTGAGGCGTTGCGGACCGAAGAGGCCGCCGCCGCGGCCCGGATCGGGCAGGAGCGCGAGGCAGCCGACCGGGCGATCGCGGCGATGGAGGGGCAGCTTGTCTCGCTGCGCCGGCAAGAGGCCGAGGCGCGCCAGCTGGCAGCGGATGCGGCGCGCAACTACGCGCTTTTCGCCGAGCAGCAACGCGCGGGGCAACGGAGCGTGCCCGAGACGGTGGGCGTCTTCGAAACCAGGATCCGGGCCGAGCGTGCGGCATCGGACCTGCGCTACAGCATCGCCCGGCTCGAGCTGCGGATCGCCGCGATGATGGGAACGCTGGTTGATGGAGAGCGGATATGACGGGCCCTGTCCTTGCCTTTGATGCGGCGCGCACGAAAGGGGCCACTCTGACCAGATTGATGGTGCGGCGCGACGAGGCGGGGTTGACCGTCACGCCGGAAATCGACCTGTCGAGCCGGCCGGTTCTGGCCGCCAAGGCACCGCAGCCCGCCGCTGATGCCGCCCCGCCCGCCGGCGCATCAGCCGAGGGGCAGAAGCTTGTGCTGGATGCCGGGATGCGTCGGGATGGCGCGGAGGCGGATGCGGGTCAGGTCACCGAGCCTGCGCCACCTGCGTCTCCTGCGGTGTCCGAGAGGGCGCGCAGCCGGGCTGATCTGGCCGCGACCTATGCCGCCCTTCTTGGGGTCGAACTGTCGCGCGCCGATCTTCTTGAGCGGATGAATGTCGCGGGCGACGGCGAGATCACGGTCGAGATCGTGGTGGCGGCCCTGCGCTCGGTCGGGCTCGAGACCGCGATCCGGCCGGTCGCCAGGCCCCGCCCGCAGGATTGGCCGGCGCTGGCCGAGATGACCTCGGGTCAGGTGCTGCTGGTGCTGTCGCAAAAGGCCGGCGTCCTGACCGTCTACGACACGACCTGCGCGGACAACCGCGCAGAGGTGCCGCTGTCGGATTTCACGCCCTTTTTTGCCGGTCGCATCATGCAGTCCACGGTGGGGGTGGATGAACTTGCGCGGCGTCATGCCGACAAGGGCCGCCAGCCGCACTGGTTCTGGGGCGAGATGCGCAAGCTCTACCGCTACCTGGGCGAGGTGGCGCTGGGATCGCTGGTCGCCAACATGCTTGCGGTGGCCGTGGCCCTGTTCGCGCTGCAGGTCTATGACCGTGTGATCCCGCATCAATCCGTCGCCACGCTCTGGGTTCTTGCGATCGGCGCAGGCCTTGCCATGCTGATGGAGGCCTTCCTGCGGATCGCGCGGGCGCGGCTGATGGATGGCGCGGGGCGCAGGATCGAGCTGTCGATCCAGGCGCTGCTGATGGAGCGACTTCTGGGGATGCAGTCGGGCACGCGGGGCCGGTCGCCTTCGGCGATGTATGCCGCAGTGCGCGACTTCGCATCGGTGCGGGAATTCTTCACCGCCTCGACCATCGGCACATTGACCGATCTTCCCTTCATCGTGCTGTTTCTTGCGCTTGTTGCCTCGATCGGCGGGCCGGTCGTGTGGGTTCTTGTGGTGGGCGGTATCCTGATGGTGGTGCCCTCGTTCTTCCTGCAAAAGAAGATGGTCGCGCTGACGCGGTCCACCCAGGGCGCCTCGGTCCGCTCGGCACGGCTTTTGCAGGAGGTGATCTACGAGGCCGACACGATCAAGTCTCACCGCGGTGAAGACCGGTTCCGCAGGCTCTGGTCCGAACTGACAGCGCTGTCGGCAGTGGCGACAAGCGAACAGCGCAAGATCGCCGCGACCCTGACATACTGGGCGCAAGGCGTGCAGCAGGCGACCTATGTCGCCGCGGTGGTGATGGGCACCTTCCTGGTGTTCCGGGGCGATTATACTGTGGGCACGATCATCGCTGTGGGGATCCTGACCTCGCGCACGCTGGGGCCGCTCACGCAGATCGCAGGCACGCTGGCGCGCTGGTCGAATGTGAAGACCGCGCTCGAGGCGCTCGATATCGTGGCCGAGGCCCCCCAGGACGAGGCGGATGGCCGCATCTATCTGCGTCGCGACCGCATTCGGGGCGATTACGAGCTGCGCGAGCTGGTCTATCGCTACGAAGAGGACGGCGACCGCAGCGTCGATATCGGCGCGCTGGCCATCGTGCAGGGGCAACGGGTCGCGGTGCTGGGCCAGAACGGTGCGGGCAAGTCCACGCTGCTCCGGCTCCTGGCCGGGCTTTATGCGCCCGACCAGGGGCGGGTGATGATCGACGGGGTCGATATCCGCCAGGTCATGCCGCGCGACCTGCGCCGGTCGATCGGCTATCTGGGGCAGGAGGTGCGGCTGTTTGCCGGCACCCTGCGCGACAACCTGAACATGACGCTTCTGGAACGTGACGACGACCGGCTGATGGCCGCGCTCGATTTCGCGGGGCTTGGTGCCCATGTGCGGGCCCATCCCAAGGGGCTTGACCTTGATATCCGTGACGGCGGGGTCGGGCTGTCGGTCGGGCAGCGCCAGAGCATCGGCTGGGCGCGGCTCTGGCTGCAGGACCCGTCGGTCTGCCTTCTGGACGAGCCGACGGCGGCGCTGGACCAGACGCTCGAGACCGAGCTGATCGCCCGTCTGTCTGACTGGATGGCCGGGCGCACGGTGGTGATCGCCACGCACCGGATGCCGATCCTGACACTGGCGACGCGGGTGATGGTGCTGCAGGGCGGGCGCATGGCGGTGGACGGGCCGCGCGACGAGGTGGTGGCGCATCTGATGCAAAGAAGGGCGGCGGGCTGATGGCGGTCTATGACGCGACATTCGATAGCGAGACCCGGGGGCCCGGCCTGACGATCTGGCTGGTCTCGGCGGTCATTGCGCTGTTTCTGGTCTGGGCCAAGTTCGCGGCTCTTGACGAGATCGTGCGGGCCGAGGGCGAGGTTGTCTCGGGTGCGCGGCCGCAGATCGTGCAGAACCTGGAAGGCGGCATCCTGACCGAT
>JAFIEN010000094.1 GCA_020832515.1 Rubellimicrobium sp.
GCGGGGGGCCGGGGTTTTCGCGCTCGCGGCGGAAAAGCGCGCCGATGACGAAATTGCCGTTGTCCTGGTTGCGGATGATGACGCGTTCGGGCTGGCTCACATCCGGATGTGCGACCCAAACCCCGCCCAGCGAAGGCCGCCCGTCCCAGAGGCCCGAACCCGTCACCTGAAAGATCTCGGGCGCCTCGACATCGGTTTCCACCAGCTGCACGGTCGCCCCCGCAGCCCGCGGCGCCGTGCCGCCCTCGCCGCCGAAAGCCAGCTGGCCTTCCTCGCAGCCCGAAAGAACCAAGGTCGCAAGGCCAAGCGCCGGGATCATGACCCGCAACGCGACCGGCCTGCGGCACCCAGAATTCTCCGTTCCGCCGGTCCCTGTCGATCCCGTCATTACCTGTCCCTTTGCCCCTTGCACCTTGCCGTGCCCGGCGAACATGCGGGATGCGGCCAACTGTGGCCACTGGCCCCGCATGGGCACGCACCGCCGGCCCTGGGACCCAGCCGTTCAACCGGCTCTTGCAACGGGACGCACCGACGCCTTCCGCGCGAGAGACTAGCCGCAGCGACCCGGATTTGAAAGATGCAAGCGCGCTGCCGCCGCCGGTTTTCGCCAAAGCGTGAAGCGGCGGCCCGGCAGGCCGGCCCCTATCCCTTCGGCAACCCGTTCGCGGCGGCCACGAAATCGACCAGATGGGGCACGTAATCCTCGGGTCCGTCGCCGCCTGAGGCGGCCGCGCCTGCATAGGCATTCTTGATCGCGCTTGTCAGATGGGCGGCCATGACCGCGTCATTGGCCATCGATTCCACATAACGCATGTCCTTGACGGCATTGGACAAGGTAAAGCGATGCGCCTCTCGGTTGCCCTCGAGCGCATAACCCATGAAGGTCTGATAGAAGCCGCAATCCATTCGCCCGCCACGGATCACGCTGTCGAATGTTGAGGTCGAGATGCCGACCTTGCGCGCCATGGCCAGCGCCTCGGCATAGATCGCGCCGTAGCCCAGCGACAGGAAGTTGTTCAGAAGCTTCATCCGGTGCCCGTCGCCCACCCCGCCGATATGGACGATCTTGCCGGCAAAGGCCCCGATCACCGGCGAAATCCGCGCGAAGACCGCGGGATCGGCGCCGACCATGCAGTCAAGCGCCCCTTCCCAGGCCTCTTTCGGGGTCCGACTCAGGGGCGCATCGGCGAAATCCACGCCGCAATCGGCCAGATCGGCGGCGATCCGTGCCGTCACCACCGGGTCCGAGGTCGAGCAATCCACCACGACCGCCCCCCGCGCCAGCGCGGGCTTGAGGCGCTCGACCACCGCCTGAACCTGCGGCGAGGCGGTCAGGCAAAGAAAGACGATGTCCGACTCCGCGGCAAGCTCCTCGAGCGAAGCCGCCTCGCGCGCACCGCGCCCCACCAGATCCTCGACCGCGTCGCGCTTGCGATGTGCGATCACCGTCAGCGGCCAGCCCTTTTCGACAAGGTTCTTCGCCATGCCATGCCCCATCAGCCCGACGCCGACAAAGCCGATCCGTTCCTGTGTCATCCCCTCGACCCTCCCAGTCTGCCTTGGTCCAGCCTAGGGCGCGGCGGGCACAGGGGAAAGGGGGCACAGGGCACAGGGAAGGGGGGCCGGGGAAAGGGCCGTCATGGAACAGTCGCAAATGATCTGCTAGGGAAGGTCTGCAGCATGGATCCAGGCAGATGACAACACTTCCCGACCTGCGCCTGACCGGCGCCATCGTTCTGCGCGACGGCATCCTGCAGGAGGGGGCCCTGACCCTGTCGCAAGGCCGCATCGGCGATCATGCAGCACCCGAGATCGACCTTTCGGGCTACTGGATCCTGCCTGGCATCATCGACCTGCATGGCGACGGGTTCGAACATCACCTTCGCCCACGCCCCACCGCCCCGTTCGAGCCCAAACGCGCGCTTCTGAACGCCGATGCCGAACTGGCCGCGAACGGGATCACCACCGCATGGTTCGCGCAAAGCTGGTCATGGGAGGGCGGATCGCGCAGCGCCGACACCGCCGAAGAGGTGATGGAGGCCGTCGCCGCGATGCGCGGCCGGTTCCTGTCCGACATCCGTGTCCAGGTGCGGTTCGAGACACATATGTTCGAGGATCACGACCGCCTGCTGGCCGCCGTGCGGCGCTGGGGCGTGGATTACATCGTCTTCAACAACCATCTGCCCGAGGCGGTGCATCTGGCCGACACCCGCCCCGACCGCTTTGCCCTTTGGGCCGGGCACAACAGCCATACGCCCGAGGGGCTGCTGGCGATCGTGCGCAGGGCCCAGACGCTGGACGACCGGGTGCCAGCCGCCCTGACGGCCCTTGCCGCGCGTCTGGCCGAGGCCGGGGTGCGCATGGGCTCGCATGACGACGGCACGGCAGAGTTGCGCGCCTTCTACCGCGGCATCGGCGCGCGGGTCTGCGAGTTTCCGACCACGACAGAGGCCGCCCTTTCGGCGCGCGATGCGGGTGAACCCGTGCTGATGGGGGCGCCCAATGTGGTGCGCGGCGGCAGTCAGGCGGGCAATATCGCCGCGATGGAACTGATCGAGGAGGGACTCTGCGATGCGCTGGTCTCGGATTACTACTATCCGGCTCTGGCCCAGGCGGCCTGGAGCGTGGCCGACCAGCGCGCGGCCGAATTTCCTGCGGCCTGGGCCCTGATTTCGACAAGGCCCGCCGAGGTGCTCGGGCTGGCCGACCGGGGCAGCCTCGCCCCCGGTAGCCGGGCCGATCTGGTGGTGATGAACCCCGCCACGCGCCAGATCGAGGCGACCATCGCGGGGGGCCGGCTTGCGCATCTGTCCCATGGGGCAGGCGCGCGGTTCATGGCGCAGCACGCGGCCCCGCTGCGGCTGGCGGCCGGGGCCTGAGGTGGCGCTGATCATCTGACCGCCCACCGATGCCATTGGTATCCCAAGGTGAGTATGCAAGGCGCCGCGGAAGGTAGCGGTCAGATGGCCACAGATGGCCAGAACAGTCGCCCCGTGAAAGCCACCGCCGTCATGACTTCGGCACGAGGCGAATGGCGGCAGGCGGTGGAACCACTTCGATGAGTCTGCCTTCTCGACTCAGGTGAAGAAGTCCACATCATCCAGCCGCTTGCCCCTGTGATAGCAGAACCGACCGACATTGAAGTTGTCTGAAACGACCTTGGACCCCTTCCGAATGGTCATGAAATCCCTGTTGATATGGATGTCAGCGATCAGATCCGGCGCGGTATTCGCAGCAAGAACGAGCTGGAAAACGAGATTGGCCAATGACTTTCGATCTCCGTAGGACGTGGAATACGAACCATTGTCACTCGAGTGATTTCTCCAACCCCAGTCCTCGATGATGTACAGCCCGCCTTCGCGCAGGCGCGGGAAGAGGAATTCGAACGAGGCTCTGGTCTCATCGTAGAAATGTGATGCGTCGTCGATGACCAGATCCAGAGGTTCCCCCTCGATGAAATCATTGCAGATTTTTTCAAGATCCGAGACCGAGGACTGGTTTACGCCCATGAAGGGCTTGACCGGTAGGGCCCTTGGATTATCGGTCATGTATTGCTGAAGCATTCGGGGGACTTTTCGTGAAATGTCCACCGCAGCAAGGCGCCGCGGTGTCAGAAGCTCGTTCAGAAAGATCGTGCTTCCACCGCGAAAAATACCCAGCTCGACAACGTTTTGAAAATCCCCGCCACCAAGGCAGTCGAAGTAACGATCGATGTAGCTCCTGGTCTTTCCGATGACGTAGCCATCAGCGATGCTGAGCCGATAGAGATCATCAAGATCACCAATCGCCTGAAACGAAATGTCCCCAACCTTGAACTGGTTTCCGGTCCATTCGATCATGAGACGTCCGATCTGTTTCCCTGGTGACAAGACAGCTGGGCAATGGTCACGTCAAGTGCGGGCCGGATGTTCAGCTTTGCGGACGGGTCTTCTTCGGGTCGTAATGCGACAGGCCTACGACCTGCGCCGGGATCCGCTTCTGCTGCCCGTCAAGCTTGCCCACCTCGAGCGCGGTGCCGACCTCGGCATGGGCCACATCCACCCGCGCCAGCGCGATCGTCTTGCCCAGCAGGGGTGAGCGTGTGGCCGAGGTCACCACCCCCACCTGTGCGCGGCCCAGATAGATGCCGTCGCCGTGGCCCACCTCGGTATTGCCCTCGACATCCAACCCCACGAACTTGTTGCGCGGGCTTTCCTTCCGGCGGATCAGCGCCTCGCGCCCGATGAAATCGTCGGTCTTGGATTTCAGCGGCACGGTGAAGCCGATCCCAGCCTCGAACGGGTCGGTCTGGTCGCTGAAATCATAGCCCGCGAAGATCAGACCCGCCTCGATCCGCACCATATCCAGCGCGGCAAGGCCCATCGGCTTCAGCCCAAGGTCTTCGCCATGCGTCCAGACGCTGTCATAGACCGCAGCACCGTCCTTGGGGTGGCAGAAGATCTCGAACCCCAATTCGCCGGTATAGCCGGTGCGCGACACGACCAGCGGCGCGCCGTCGGGCCCGCCAAGGCGGGCGACGGTGAAGCGGAACCAGCCCAGTTCGTCGATCGTGGGCTGATGCGGCGCGGTCCAGACCATGCGGCGCAGGATCTCGCGGCTGTTCGGCCCTTGCACCGCCAGATTGTGCATCTGGTCGGTGGAAGAGCGGACCATCGCGCGCAGGCCCAGCTTTTCGGCCTGACCCCGGATCCACTCCCCGCCGTAATCGTCGCCCCCGATCCAGCGGAAATTGTCGCGTCCCAGCCGGAAGGCGGTGCCGTCGTCGACCATGCCGCCATGGTCATAGCACATGGCGGAATAGACGACCTGGCCCTGAGACAGCTTCTTCATGTCGCGCGTCAGCACCCATTGCATCAGCGCCTCGGCATCCGGCCCCGTGACCTCGAACTTGCGCAGGGGGGAAAGGTCCAGCACCACCGCCGCCTCGCGGCAGGCCCAGTATTCTTCCAGTGTGCCGTTCGAGGAATAGACCTGAGGCAGCCAGTAGCCCTTGTATTCCACCAGATGGCGCGTGCGGGCGCTGATCGGGGCGTGGAAGGCGGTTTCCTTGGTCATGCGCGGCTCCGAAGCGGGCGTGGGGCGATAGGCGATGGCGCGGGAAAACCGCTCCTGCCCGGAATAGGTGCGGACATGGATATCCGAGAGGTACCAGCCATTGGCGGGCGAGGTGTCGTCGGGGCAGGCCGACGAGACGCAGACCAGATCGGTCAGCGCCCGGAACAGGACGTAATCGCCGGGCCTGCTCCAGGGTTCGTCCGAGATCAGGACGCCGTGATCGTCGATCGCGGTGTTGAAGAACAGGTTCACCGCCATCCAGCCGGGCCGCGGCGTGATCCCGTGGGGGGCGAGCGCCCGGTTGAAGTTGTCGGAGCAATTCACATGGCCGGGATAGCCGATGTCGTCGTAATATTTCGACGAACAGGCCATGGCGAAGGCATCGTGCCGGCCAACCGTATCCTGCACGACCTCGATCAGCGGGGTCCAGTCGTGGTCATAGTATTTCGCATGCAGGCCGGGCATAGAATAGGCATGCCCCATCAGCGTGCGCGAGGTGGTCACGTCCAGCGCAAGCTCGCGCCCCTTGTCGAGCTTGCGGGCGTCGAAACACTGGAAATCGGTGCATTGCCGCCCGTCGACGTCAAGGATCTGGATATAGTCCCCGGCCTTCATGACATAGGATTCGGCCGTGGCGGACCTGACCCGCAGATCAAGCACCGGATCGGCCAGCGGATCGGGCAGGTCGAACTTGCCCAGCTGACCGGGGTTGGCGCGCTGGATGGCAAGGGTCAAGGGCGTGGCGGTGTCCTGCACCTCGGGGGCCATGGGCAGGCCGGGGGCGGCCACCACAAGCCAGCCCGGCCCGGTGGCGGTGAATTCGGCGCTGTCGCCGGCAGGGCTGCCCTCACCGAAGAGCCGTAGGGCACCGGGGCGGGACAGGTCGATCCCCCGCCGCGCGATGCCCTGACGCAGTCGCCCCAGCCCCGACCCGGCCGCATCGCCCAGGGCCAGCATAGCCACCAGCCCGGCAGCCGTGCCGCCGCCCGCCGCGCCCAGAAGGCCCGCGTCGATCCGGCCGTCGGGGTGGGCGGCCACCATCTCGCAGGGCTGGTCGCCCTCGTCATTGACGACCATGATCCGGTCGCCCGGCCCGATCTGGACCAGAAGCGCGCCGCAGCCCGCAATCGCATGCCGCTCGCGCCCGTGATGGCGCAGGATATCCGAGGGGACGTGCAGGCGGCCGGACCGGGGCGGGCCGGGGATCACATCGGGATAGGGCGTGTCGAGCATCGTCTTACTCCGGTCCTGCCTGTTGTTTCGGCGATCGTGCAGCGCGGGTCCGCCGGTGGCCAACTTTTTAATGTGGATAAAACTTGTTCATTGACAAGAATACTCCGCCGTTCAGGATCGCACAAGGGAAAGGCAGGAGACAGGGCCCGCATGCTTGCATTGACCTTCGGCATCACCGCCGCCTGCGCCTGGGCAGTGCATGACCTGCTGGTGCGCAGGCTCAGCCAGGGCACGGCGATCCTGCCGATGCTCCTGACCGTGCTCGCCGTCGGCTCGGCGGTGCTGGCGCTGCCGGTCATGGCCTTTGGCGACTGGTCGCAGATGACACCGGCCGCGGCCGCGGCAGGCGCATTGTCGGGGCTGGCCTATGCATTCGGCATGGGGGGCCTCTACAAGGCCTTCAGCATCGCCCCGGTCCGGCTTGTGGCCCCGATCCTTGGTGCCTACCCGATGCTGTCGCTGGGCATCGCGGGGTTTCAGGGCCGCGACATCGGGCTGCAGGAATGGCTGGCGGTTGCCGCCATCGTCGGCGGTATCGCGGTCGTGGCCCTTGCTGGCCGGGCCGAGGACAAGGTGCGAAGCGAAGATGCCCTGCAGGCGATCCTGTGGGCCGTGATCGGGTCCACGGGTTTTGGACTGGCGTTCTGGCTGGGGCAGGAGGCCGCGCGGCTTGGCGCGCAATTGCCCGCGATCCTCGTGACGCGGCTGGCGGCGCTGATGGTCGTGGCGGGGGTGGCGGCGCTGGTCATGCGGGGCTTCTACCGGGCGCCGCGGGCCATGCTGAACGGGAACGGCCGGCTGCTGGCGATGATGGGGGTGCTCGATGCGCTGGCGCTGGGGCTGGTGACGGCTTCGGGCGGGCTGGACTTTCCCGAATATGCAGCGATCGCGGCCTCGCTCTTCGGGGTGCTGACGATCCTGCTTGCCTGGCGCATCCTCGGCGAGGTGGTCTGGCGCTGGCAATGGCTGGGCATCGGCATGGTCTTTGCGGGCATAGCCGCGCTTTCGGTGATGGGCTAGGGCGGGAACCGGCTCGCACCGTCTTGCATCCGGCGCCAAGCCGGAAGATGACTGGGGCAGGCGACAGCCACGGCCCCGAAACTGTCAGCCACAACGAACCGCGGAGCTGCAGATGACCGTCTTTCCCTTTTCGGTGCACAGCCTGTCCGAGCACAGAGGCCCCTTGCCGACCGAGGCCGATGTCGTCGTCGTGGGTGGCGGCATCATCGGGCTGATGACGGCCTGGCATCTGGCGAAGGCCGGACTCAGGGCCGTCGTTGTCGAGAAGGGCAAGGTCGGTGGCGAGCAATCCTCGCGCAACTGGGGCTGGATCCGTCAGCAGGGGCGCGATCCCGCCGAACTGCCGATCATGATCGAGGCGAATGCGATCTGGCGCGGCCTTGGGCGCCGCATCGGCCCCGCCCTGGGGCTGGCGCGGACCGGCGTGCTTTATCTTGCCGAGACCGAGAAGGAGGTCGCCGGGTTCGAGGACTGGCTGGTCCATGCCCGTGCGCATGACGTGGATACGGTCCTGTGCGATGGGGCGGCGGTCGCCGGGATGATGCCGCAGGCCGGGCGGCGCTGGCTGGCCGGGCTCTGGACCGCGTCGGACATGCGGGCCGAGCCATGGGTCGCGGTCCCGCTTCTGGCGCGGATGGCGGTGGAGGACGGCGTCACCATCCGCGAACATTGCGCGGCCCGGCTGATCGACATGGCGGGTGGCAAGGTCGCGGGCGTGGTGACGGAGCATGGCCGCATCGCGGCGCCCGAGGTGGTGGTCGCGGGCGGGGCGTGGTCCTCGCTCTTTCTGCGCAGGCACGGCGTGTCGATCCCGCAGCTTTCGGTCAAGGCCACGGTGCTTGCAACCGGGCCCTTGCCCGAGGTCTTTGCCGGTCAGGCCGCCGACGGCAGACTTGCCTGGCGGCGGCGTGCGGACGGGGGCTATTCACTCGCCCCCGGCGCCTTTCACGAGTTCTTTATCGGCCCCGATGCCGTCCGCAACTTCGGGAAATACATCCCGCAGCTGCGCGCGGACTACTCCAGCACTCATTTGCGCCTTGCAGCGCCGCCCCTCTATCCCGATGCCTGGGGCACGGCGCGCAGCTGGTCCGGTGATGCGCCCACACCGTTCGAGCGGATGCGCATCCTGAACCCGGCGCCCAACGCCCGGGTCCTGGGTCAGCTGGTCGCCGATTTCGCCGAAACCTTTCCCGGCCTTCCCCCGGTGACCGTCGCCCGCGCCTGGGCGGGGATGATCGACACGATGCCCGACACCGTCCCCGTCATAGATCGCGCCAGGACGCCCGAGGGGCTGACCATCGCCACGGGGATGAGCGGGCATGGATTCGGCATCGGGCCGGGCATCGGGCGCGTGGTGGCCGACATGGTCCGCAACGCGGATATCGGCCACGACCTGACACGTTTCCGCCTGAGCCGGTTCACCGACGGCTCGCCGCTCGTGCCGGGACCCTCGCTCTGAGGATCCGGGCCGGCCGGATCACATGAAGCCAAGCTCCAGCCGGGCCTCGTCGGACATCATGTCCATGCCCCATTGCGGCTCCCAGGTCAGGTTCACGTCGACGGTCCTGACGCCCGGCACGGCCTCGACGGCATTGGCGACCCAGCCCGGCATTTCGCCCGCGACGGGACAGCCGGGGGCGGTCAGGCTCATGGTCACAACGACATCGGCCTCGTCATTGATGAAGATGGTGTAGACCAGTCCCAGGTCAAAGATATTGACCGGGATCTCGGGGTCATAGACCGCACGGCAGGCCTCGACCACAGCCTCGTAGAGCGGATGGTCCGTCGAGGAGGGCGCGATCAGGGGAACGCCTTCCATCTGGCTGGTCTGACTGGTCATGGTCCTGTGTCCCCTCGAATGCCTGAGTGAAGATATAGGAAATCGGCGCAGGGCCGTAAAGGGCACCCACCAAAGCCATCGCCCTTCAAGCCCCCAGATGCCGCCGTGCCTCTTTCCGGGCGAAGGGTTTCATCCGGTCGCCATGGGCGGCAAGGAAGGCGCGGGTCCGGTCGGGATCGTGGCGCGACAGGTCGCGCAGCCACCAGGCGACGGCCTTCTGGATGAACCACTCGGGATCGTCGAGATAGCTCGCCGCCCATCCCAGCACCCGGTCGCGGATGGCAAGGTCCTGGGGCTTGGGGTGGTTCTGCTTGGTCCAGGGCAGGGTCATCACCAGCGCCGCCCGCCGTGTCCAGAGATGGTCCGAGCGGGTCCAGCCCTCGACCTCGTCGATCCGCGAAGGGTCGGCGACCAGCCGCCGTTCGCCCGCCCCACAGGCGTGATCGGCCAGCGCCCAGCCATCGAACTGCGGCACCCATGAGGCGACAAGCCGCCAGACGGCGCTGTCATCGGGCCGGATGCGGGCCTGCGTAAGCAGCCGGGTCGCGGCGACGCGGGCCTCGTGGATGTTGGTGTCCCACAGGCCCGCCGCCAGCGCGACCCCCTGATCCAGCGTCACCTGCCCGCGCCAGTCGCGGGCCAGCGCGTCGATCACCAGGACGGGCACGCCCAGATAGGGCCGCCCGACCTTGTGATAGGCCTCCATCTGCGCGGCCTTGTTCGCATCGGCAAGGGCCCGCAGCGCTGCCAGCGCGCCCTCGGGCGTCATTCGCCCAGCCCGGTGGGAAATCCGTCGATCGTGCGGGTGTTCTTCTCGGCCCAATAGGCGGGGATCGCCTCGGCCCCCCGATCCTCGGCCCAGCGGGTGAGGGTGTCGCGCTCCGCCCCGAACTCCATCAGCGGCACGGCATAGCCGCAGGAGGTCTGGACCAGATCGACCGCCATGTCGAAAACCTGCCGCGCGCCGATGGCGGGAGTGAAATGCGCGTCGAGCGCGTCCCAGCCGTCCGCGCCGCGATGCACCGTCTGCGCCGTGCCATAGGCCCGCAGGATAAGCGGGCGGCGGTCGAAGGAACACCACATCACCGTCATGCGGTTGACCCGCGCCAGATGGCCCGCCGTCTCGTTCCCCGATCCGGTCAGGTTGCGCCAGATCAGGCGGTTGGGCCCGAGGATGCGCAACGAATCCATCCCCTTGGGCGAGACATTGACCCGTCCCGTTTCGACCGCCGTGCCGACAAAGAAGATGTGCTGTGCGGCGACGAAACCCTGGTGGGCCTCGTCGAAGCCGGGGAATTGCTTTGCCAAGGTCACGCTCCTCGCGGTTTCTCGATCTGCCAGTCAAGGTGGCGGCGGATCACCGGCCATTCACCGGCGGTGATCGAATAGACGGCCGTATCGCGCAAAAGCCCGTCGGGCGCGCGCAGATGGGCACGCAGGATGCCGTCAAGCTGCGCGCCAAGGCGTTCGATGGCGCGCCTGCTTTGGGTGTTCAGGCGGTGGGTGCGGAACTCGACCGCGATGCAGCCCAGCGTGTCGAAGGCATGGGCCAGCAGAAGGCGCTTGGCTTCGGTATTGAGGGGCCCGCGCTGCACCTGCGCCGAGATCCATGTCGATCCGATCTCGACCCGGGGCGTGGTGGTGTCGATATTCATGTAGGTGGTCATGCCGACGGGGGTGCCGTCCGGTGACAGGATGCAGAAGGGCAGCATCGTGCCCTTGTCGTGCAGCGACAGGCGGCGGGCGATTTCGGCCTGCATCCCCTCGGGGGCGGGGATCGAGGTATACCAGAGCCGGTGCAGATCCCCCACCACAGCTGCAAGGGCCGGGGCATGGTCGGGGGTCAGCGGCACAAGCTTGACGTGGCGTCCGGTCAGTGTGACGGGGTCAAGGGGCGTCATTCCACCGTGACCGATTTGGCAAGGTTGCGGGGCTGGTCCACATCCGTCCCCTTGGCCAGAGCGGTATGATAGGCCAGAAGCTGCGCCGGCACCGCATAAAGGATCGGCGCGAAGAGCGGATCGACCGAAGGCAGGACAAGCGTTTCCCAAGTACCGTCAGAGGCTTCGGCGGCACCCTTCGCGTCGGTTATGAGCAACACCTTGCCGCCGCGGGCCATCACTTCCTGCATGTTCGAGACGGTCTTGTCGAACAATTCGTCATGGGGGGCGATGACGATCACCGGAACCAGCTTGTCCACCAGTGCGATCGGGCCATGCTTGAGTTCACCTGATGCATAACCTTCGGCATGTATATAACTGATTTCCTTAAGTTTCAATGCGCCTTCCATCGCCAGCGGGAACATCCGGCCGCGCCCCAGGAACAGCACGTCCCGCGCCTCGGCAAGCTTGCGGGCGATGGCCTCGGTCCGATCCTCGATCCCCAGCGCGAGGTTCACGAGGCCGGGCAGACTGCGCAAGGCGCGCAGGTGATCCGCGAAGGCCGCATCATCCAGCGTGTCGCGCTGGCGCGCGGCCTGAAGCGCCAGAAGGGCGAGGACCGTCAGCTGGCAGGTGAAGGCCTTGGTCGAGGCGACGCCGATCTCGGCCCCCGCGCAGATCGGCAGGACAAGGTCGCTTTCCCGCGCGATCGAGCTTTCGGTCACATTGACCACGGCCACGATCCGTTCGGCCCGGTCGCGGCAATAGCGAAGTGCTGCCAGCGTGTCGGCGGTCTCGCCCGACTGGCTGACGAAGATCGCGGTGGTGCCGGGGGCGATGGGCGGCTCGCGGTAGCGGAACTCCGAGGCGACGTCGATCTCGACAGGCAGCCGGGCCAGCTGCTCGAACCAGTATTTCGCGACCAGCCCCGCGTAATAGGCGGTGCCGCAGGCGACGATGGTCAGCCGGTCAACGGTTGCGAAATCGATCCCCGGATCGGGCAGGCGCAGGTTGCCGTCAGGGCCGATGTAATTGTCCAGCGCCCCGGTCAGCACGGTGGGCTGCTGGGCGATTTCCTTGGCCATGAAGTGGCGATGGCCGCCCTTGTCGATCTGGCCCGCCTCCAGCCGCACGATCCGCGCCTCGCGGTTGGCGCGCTGGCCCTGCGCGTCGAAGATCGTGGCGCCCGCGCGGGTGATCGTGGCGCGGTCGCCCTCTTCGAGATAGGTGATCCGGTCGGTGAGGGAGGCCAGCGCGATGGCGTCGGAACCCACGAACATCTCGCCCTTGCCATGCCCGATCGCGAGGGGCGACCCCTTTCGGGCGGCGATCATCAGGTCGTCCTCGCCCTCGAACAGGAAGCACAGCGCATAGGCCCCCTCGAGTTGCGCCAGCGTGGCCGTGGCGGCCTCTTCGGGCGACAGGCCCCGGTCAAGATGATATTGCGCCAGAAGGGCCACGGTTTCGGTATCGGTATCCGTCTCGTGCCCGATGCCGTTCTTGGCAAGAATGGCGCGCAAGTCCTTGTAATTCTCGATGATTCCGTTATGGACCACCGCGACGCGCGCGGTTGCGTGGGGATGGGCGTTCCTGATGCTTGCCGCGCCATGGGTGGCCCAGCGGGTATGGCCGATGCCCGCCTTGCCGGCCAATGGTTCATGCACCAGAAGGTCGGACAGGTTCACCAGCTTGCCGACCGCGCGCCGCCGGTCAAGCCGGCCGGCGTTCACCGTGGCGATGCCTGCGCTGTCGTAGCCGCGATATTCCAGCCGCTTGAGCGCCTCGACCAGAAGGGGGGCCGCTTCATGCGCGCCCAGAACGCCGACGATGCCGCACATGGTCTAGTGCCCCTTGCTTGTGGCGGCCTTTGCGGCGCGCAGGATATCGAAGAAACGTTCGGCGAAACCGGGCTTGTTGGTCTGTTTCGCCCGCGCGATGCCCAGGCCCCCGGGCGGCACATCCTCGGTGATGACGGAACCGCTCGCCGTCATCGCACCGTCACCCAGAGTTACCGGGGCGCCCAGCATGGTCGAGGATCCG
>JAFIEN010000095.1 GCA_020832515.1 Rubellimicrobium sp.
CCCCCCCCCCCCCCCCCCCCCCCCCCCCCCCCCCCCCCCCCCCCCCCCCCGACCCTACGGTGCCGCAGCCTACCCGACCGGAGCATCCCCCGCTTCAGGCCCGATCCGCCCCCGCACCCCGCCTGTCTGGGCCCGGTCCAGAAGCAGGTGATCGGCCAGGACCAGCGCCATCATTGCCTCGCCCACCGGGACGGCGCGGATGCCGACACAAGGGTCATGACGGCCCTTGGTCACAACCTCGGTCGGTTGACCCTCGAGCGTGATCGAGGCGCGCGGCGACAGGATCGAAGAGGTGGGCTTGATGGAAAAGCGCACCACGATGTCCTGCCCGGTCGAGATGCCACCCAGAATGCCGCCCGCGTGGTTGGACCCGTAGACCGGGCCATCGTCGCCCATGAAGATCTCGTCGGCATTGTCGCGCCCGGTCAGGGCCGCGACCGCCATCCCGTCGCCGATCTCGACGCCCTTGACCGCATTGATCGACATCATCGCGCTGGCAAGGTCTGAATCAAGCTTGCCATAGACCGGCGCACCCAGCCCGGCGGGCACGCCGCGGGCCACGACCTCGATCATCGCGCCGACCGAATTGTGGTCCTTGCGCCGCAGGTAATCGAGGTAATCCTCCCACTCCGCCGCAACCGCCGGATCGGGGCACCAGAAATCATTGCCGTCGATGGCGTCCCAGTCGAACCGCGACCGATCGATCACCTTCGCGCCCATCTGCACCATGTAGCCCTTGATCTGCACCCTGGGGGCCAGCGCCCGCAGCACCTCGCGCGCGACACCGCCCGCAGCGACCCGGGCGGCCGTTTCCCGCGCGCTGGACCGACCGCCACCGCGCGGATCGCGCAGCCCGTATTTCTGGTGATAGGTGATGTCGGCATGGCCCGGGCGGAAAGTGCGCAGGATCTCGCCATAGTCCTTCGAGCGCTGGTCGGTATTGCGGATCAGAAGCTGGATCGGCGTGCCGGTCGTGCGGCCCTCGTAAAGGCCCGACAGGATCTCGACCGCATCCGGTTCCTGCCGCTGTGTGGTGTTCTTGTTCTGGCCGGGGCGGCGCTTGTCCAGCCAGTGCTGCAGCATCGCCTCGTCCAGAGGGATGCCGGGCGGGCAGCCGTCGACGACCGCGCCCAGCGCGGGCCCATGGCTTTCCCCCCAGGTGGTGAAGCGGAAGACGTGACCGAAAGAATTGAACGACATGGCCTGCCTCCTTGCGCAACACTGCCCTGCCATACGCAATCGCCGGGGCCGGGCCAAGATTTTTGCCAAAAATCTTGGGGTCCCCTTCGACCAGGCCCGGGGCCAGGCAGGAATTTGGCCAAATTCCTGCCCTTGCGGCTGGCACGGACGCCGCTATGCTTGGCCACACCTCGGGGTGTCCTGACGACAGGGCTGAGACGCGACCTTCGCGAACCCGTTGAACCTGAACCGGCTCATACCGGCGGAGGGAAGGTAGCGCGCTTGTCCGCAATGCCCCCGTCCGTCCGGCGCATTGAAAGGATGACCGAATGAACACCCATCTGATCCGTGTCGCGGGACTTGCCCTTGCCGCAGGCGGCCTAGCCGCATCTGCAGTCCTGGCCCAGACCCCCGTCCTGACCGTCTATACCTATGACAGCTTCGTCTCGGACTGGGGGCCCGGCCCCGCGATCCGGGCCGCCTTCGAGGCCGAATGCGCCTGCGAACTGCGCCTTGTCGCCGCAGGCGACGGTGCGGCCCTCCTCTCGCGCCTCCAGCTCGAGGGCGCGCGGACCGAGGCCGACATCATCCTCGGCCTCGACACCAACCTGATCCATGCCGCCCGCGAAACGGGCCTCTTCGCCCCGCATGGCGTGATCGCCGATCTCGACCTGCCGATCGACTGGGACGATCCCGACTTCCTGCCCTTCGACTGGGGCTGGTTCGCCTTCGTCGGCCGCACCGACGGGCCGATGCCCAGCTCCTTCCGCGACCTGGCCGAGAGCGACGCCAGCATCCTGATCCAGGATCCCCGGTCCTCCACCCCAGGCCTTGGCCTTCTGATGTGGGTCCGGGCCGCCTATGGGGACGAGGCGCCCGAGATCTGGTCAGCCCTTGCCGACAACATCGTCACCGTCACCCCGGGCTGGTCCGAGGCCTATGGCCTGTTCCTCGAGGGCGAGGCCGATCTGGTCCTGTCCTACACCACATCGCCCGCCTATCACCTCATCGCCGAGGGCGATGACGGCTTCGTGGCCCTGCCCTTCGCGGAAGGACATTACATGCAGATCGAGGTCGCAGGCCGCCTTGCCGCAAGCAGCCAGCCCGAACTGGCCGACCGCTTCATGGCCTTCATCCTGTCCGAGGCCTTCCAGTCCGCAATTCCCGAAACCAACTGGATGTATCCCGCCGTCATTCCCGCAGCCGGCCTGCCCGCAGGGTTCGAGACGCTGATCCAGCCAGAGACCAGCCTGCTCTTCACCCCCGACGAGGCCGCGGCGATCCGCAATCAGGCACTGGCGGAATGGCGCGACGCGCTGGCCAACTAGACGCGGGCGGCCTCGGGGCCCCGGGCGCGCTGGTCGCGTCCGGGGTGCTGGCCCTCTGCCTTGGCACGCTTGTGCCCCTTGCCCTCCGGGCGGGGGGCGCCGCGGGCCTGTCGGCGGCCGATTGGGCGGCGGTGCGTTTCACCCTGTCGCAGGCCATCGTCTCGGCGGGCCTGTCCGTTCTCTTTGCGATCCCGGTCGCCCGCGCACTGGCGCGGCGGCGGTTTCGGGGACGCAACCTCCTTGTCACGCTGATGGGGGCGCCCTTCATCCTGCCGGTGATCGTGGCCGTCCTTGGACTTCTGGCCGTCTTCGGACGCGCCGGCATGGTGAATGCGCTGCTCGTCGCGCTGGGGCTGCCCAGCATCTCGATCTTCGGCTTCCACGGTGTCGTGCTGGCACATGTCTTCTTCAACCTGCCTCTTGCCACGCGGCTGATCCTGCAGGGCTGGCTCTCGATCCCGGCCGAGCGGTTCCGTCTTGCCGCCTCGCTGAACGCGCCCGTGGGGCAGGTTCTTGAATGGCCGATGCTGCGCATGGTCGTGCCCGGGACGCTGATGGTGATCTTTCTCATCTGCCTGACCAGTTTCGCGGTCGCCCTGACACTGGGTGGCGGGCCGCGGGCCACGACGGTCGAGCTTGCGATCTACCAGTCCCTGCGGTTCGACTTCGATCCGGGCCGGGCCGCGCTTCTGGCGCTGATCCAGTTCGCGCTTTGTGCTGTCGCCGCCCTTGCCGTCTGGAAGGTCACCCTGCCCGATGCGCTGGGCGCGGGCCTTGATCGGAGCATCCTGCGTCAGGACGCGGGCCGGCCGCTTTCACGACTTCTCGACACCCTGGCGATCCTGCTTGCGGCGGCCTTTCTGCTGCTGCCGCTGGGCGCGATTGCCCTGCGGGGTTTGCCCGGGCTTGCCGAGCTGCCGTCACAAGTCTGGCCTGCAGCGGGCCGGTCGGTTGCGGTTGCGCTGGCCTCGGTGGCGCTTGGCCTGCCGATGGCCCTTGCGCTGGCGCTTCGGGGGGGCGGGTTGGTCACGCTGGCCGGAGCGGTGCCGCTGGCGACATCCTCGCTTGTTCTGGGGACGGGTTTGTTCCTCCTTGTCCTGCCTGTCCTGCGCCCGGCCGACCTTGCCCTGCCGGTCACCGCGCTGGTGAACGCGGTGATGAGCCTGCCCTTCGCGCTGCGTGCCCTTGCCCCCGCCGTCGCGCAGATCGAGGCCGCGCATGGCCGCAGCGCCACGGCGCTTGGCCTGACCGGGTTCGCCCGGCTGCGGATCCTGATCCTGCCACGGCTGCGCAGGCCCCTTGGCTTTGCGGCAGGGCTGACGGCAGCGCTGTCGATGGGCGATCTGGGCGTCATCGCGCTTTTCGCCACCGAGGGTCAGGCCACCCTGCCCCTTGTCATGTACCGGCTGATGGGCGCCTACCGGATGGAGGCCGCCGCGGCGACCGGCCTTTTGCTTGTTGCGCTGAGCCTGTTGATCTTCTGGCTGTTCGACCGCGGAGGGCGCGTGGATGCTGACGCTTGACGGGCTGCAGATCGCACTTGGCGCCTTTCGCCTGGCGGCAGATCTGTCCATCCCCGCGGGCGCACGGGTCGCCGTGATCGGGCCTTCGGGCGGGGGGAAGTCGACGTTGCTTCTGGCCATCGCGGGGTTCGTTGGCCTGCAGGCAGGGCGGATCCTCTGGGACGGGCGCGACCTGACCGCCCTGCCACCGGGCACGCGGCCGGTCAGCGTGCTCTTTCAGGACAACAATCTCTTTCCGCATCTGAGCGTGCTGCAGAATGTGGGCCTCGGGATCGCGCCTCGCCTCCGGCTGTCGCCCGGCGATGCGGCGCGGGCGCGGGCGGTGCTCATGCGGGTGGGCCTTGCCGGGATGGAGGACCGCAAACCCGGCGCCCTGTCCGGCGGCCAGCAAAGCCGCGCCGCGCTGGCCCGTGTGCTGGTGTCGGACCGGCCGCTGGTGCTGCTGGACGAACCTTTCGCGGCGCTCGGTCCCGCGCTGAAGGACGAGATGCTCGACCTGGCCGCGACGACACTGTCCGAGACTGGCCGGACCTTCGTCATGGTGACCCATGACCCTTCCGATGCCCTCCGCATCGCCGACAGCGTGATCCTCGTTGCCGATGGCCGGGCAGCGCCCCCCACCCCCACCGAGCAGATCCTTTCCGACCCGCCGCCTGCACTGCGGTCCTACCTGGGCGATCGCGGTCGGGGCCTGTGACGGCCTCGCTTGCGACACCCTCAGGACACGGACAGCGGACGAAAATGCCGCCGGCCATGTCCCCGCGCTTGCCCGCGACGGGCACGGCGGCGATGACAGCCGGGTCGCAACCAGATCCTTCGAGAGACCCGCATGCATCCGCTTGTCCTGATCCTCAACGGTCCCAACCTGAACCTGCTGGGCCAGCGTCAGCCCGAGATCTATGGCCATGCCACGCTTGCCGATGTCGCCAGGGACTGTGCCGAGATCGCCGCCCGGCACGGGGCACAGGCCGACCTGCGGCAGAGCAATCACGAAGGCCAGATCATCGACTGGATCCATGAGGCGCGCGGCACTGCCGCCGGCATCATCATCAACCCCGGCGCGTTGAGCCATACGTCCGTGGCGATCCTTGACGCGCTCAATGCCTATGACGGGCCGGTGATCGAGGTGCACATCTCGAACATCCACCGCCGCGAGAGTTTTCGCCACCACTCCTACGTCAGCCTGCGCGCCGATGCGGTGATCGCCGGATGCGGGGTCGCGGGTTACAGCCTGGGTCTGGGCCACCTGCTGGGCCTGATCGGTGGCCGGGCCGAAATCGAAACCTGATCGCACGGGATGGCACATGTCCGAGGCCATGGCCGGAACCGCATGATTCGGACAATCTTGCGGAACCCGCATCAGGGCCGTTTGAATTTTGGCGACAACCGTCCTGGCAGGGGATCTTTGTTTCCGATTCGGAAAACAACTCCTGATTGAATTTTGCCTGTCCCTGGCACCGCATCGTCCATGTTCCATGCCGCGATTCCGCGCCGCCACGATCGGGTCATTCTTGTGCCACGATTCTGAGGCGCCCCGGAACTGGCGAGTCCGCTCGGTGAAACGCGCGAATAGATTCCCGCAATAGTTGTGCCCGGCAGCTGCTTCATCGCCGCTCAAGACACCATCTGCCAACTGGCCAACGACTGTTTCCGAAACCGGCCCGAAAAACCGGCCGGATGACTTGGCACCCTTGCGATCCACGGCAGGGCCATTTGTCGCAGCCGGTCCAGTCGATCGTGGCGGCGCCGGGCATTTGTCATGCACGTACCAGACCGACAGGCACGAAACCCCGGGCCGAACCGATGTCGATCCGGTTTCGCCCCGGTTGAAATGTGCCGTCACGTTGTTGACGCCAAACTCTCTCAAATGCGATTTGTGATTTGAATAAGCGGGTTGTCGGGACGTATGCCTCCGCCACGCCGGGCTGATTCCGAACCTCGGGTTCTTCGGGGGAACGGATGGGGTGGGGCGATGAGGGACGTCGCCAAAAGTGAACGTTGCGTCCGACGTCCGTGTTGTTCCCATGGTGCCGCCTGAAGGTCAGGCGGGCTTGTCGCTGACTGCCAGACCGCATGCGGTTTGATTACCTGGGGAAGGTAGGTCCTTGATGATGAAAATTCGCCTGAACTCCGGACAGGAGTGCGTCACTGGCACCCCGCGTCCTGCGGGGCGCTTGGGTCATCATCGGTTCTACCGCAACATCTTCAAGCGCTTTTTCGATATCGTCATCGTCCTGATCGCTGCGGTTCCGGCCCTGGCCGTCATCCTGCCCTTCGCGCTTGTCGTGGCGCTTGACGGGCACTCGCCCCTGTATGTGCAGGACCGGGTCGGACGTGGTGGACGCCGCTTCCGGATGTGGAAGCTGCGGACGATGGTGCCGAAAGCCGAAAGCAAGCTCGCGGCATATCTTGCCCGCAATCCCGAGGCGCGGCAGGAATGGGACCAGCACCAGAAGCTGCGCTATGACCCGAGGGTCACCTGGATCGGCCACATCCTGCGCAGCAGTTCGCTGGACGAGTTGCCCCAGCTGTGGAACGTGCTCAAGGGCGACATGTCGCTTGTCGGGCCGCGCCCGATGATGTGCGACCAGCAGGCGATCTACCCGGGCAGCGAATACTATGCCATGCGCCCCGGTATCACCGGGCTGTGGCAGACCTCGGTGCGCAACGAAAGCAGCTTCGCCGACCGCGCGATCTATGACCGCGACTATTACCTGTCCGTGTCGTTCCGTACCGATCTGCGCATCCTGCTTCGCACCGTCTGGGTCGTGACACGGGCAGGCGGTTGCTGACCGGGACGCCAAGTCGCTGGACCGGCAGTCCGAAAGGCTTTTGCCTTCGACATCGAAGTGAACATGATTTTGCCGCGCGCATGGCATAGCATGGACATGCGGCGAGGGTCGGTTGTCGGCGCAGCCGGATAGGCAGGACAGCAGGAGAGATGCCCAACCTGATCGCATCTGCGGCGCTGGCGATCTGGCCGGTGGTCACGGCGGTGTTGTTCATCCGCCTGCCGCCCGGCCGCGCCCTGATCGCATCGCTTCTGACCGCCTATCTGTTCCTGCCGCCGCCGCCTGCGGGCTTTGAGTTCCCGCTCAGGCCGCTCGACAAGGACTCGATCCCCGTCATCGCTGCCGGTCTGGCCGGGCTGTTCGTCTTGCACGAGGGGCGGAGCATCCTGCCGAAATCGCGCCTGGCCCTGATCCTTGTCGCAGGTTTCCTGATCAGCCCGACGCTGACCGTCCTGACCAATTCCGAACCGGTGACCTATGGCCTCTTCACCCTGCCGGGCCTTGGGATATCCGACATTCTGGCGAACACGCTCGAACAGATCTTCCTGATCACGCCGTTCCTGCTGGCCCGGCACTTCCTGAGCCGCCTCGATGACCTGCGCGACCTGCTTTGGGCGCTTGTCATCGGCGGGCTGATCTATTCGCTGCCGATGCTGATCGAGATCCGGCTCAGCCCGCAACTCAACACCTGGATCTACGGCTATTTCCAACACCTCTTCGACCAGATGGTGCGTGGCGACGGGTTCCGGCCCATCGTCTTTCTTTATCACGGGCTCTGGGTCGCCTTCTTCGCCCTCATGTCCGTGCTGGCGACCGCCGCCCTCTACCGGTCCGAACCGCCCGCGCGCCGCAAGAAACTGGGCGTGGTGCTGGTCTATCTGCTGGCGGTGCTGATCCTGTGTCGAAGCATGGCCTCGATCTTCTATGCGCTGACGCTGGTGCCGGTCATCCTTGTTCTGTCACCGCGGGTGCAGCTGCATCTGGCGCTGATGCTTGCGGTGATCGCGCTGGCCTATCCGATCATCAAGGGGACGGGGCAGCTTCCGTCCGAACGGATCATCGAGATGGCGGCCGGGGTGAACCCTGACCGCGCCGAGTCACTGGGGTTCCGGTTGGCCAACGAAGATATCCTGCTTGCGCGCGCGGCCGAAAAGCCACTCTTCGGCTGGGGGACATGGGGGCGCAATCAGGTGATCGATCCCTTGACCGGCCGGTATCAGACAGTCTCGGACGGGCGGTGGGTGATCGTCATCGGGATCTCGGGCTGGTTCGGGTTCCTGATGGAGTTCGGGCTGCTGACCCTGCCGATCTTCCTCATGTGGCGTCGCCGAGAGGGGCTGGGCGAAGGAGCGCGCCTGGTCGCCCCGGCCTGCCTGATCCTTGCGGTCAACATCTTCGACCTCATCCCCAATGCGACGCTGACCCCGCTGACATGGCTGTTCGTCGGCGCCCTGCTGGCCTATGCCGAGATGCAGAAAACCAGTCGGCGATCCCGCGCGTCGCTGGGTGAACCCGCCTTTCAGACGGTCCTCTGACATGATGCGAAGCCACACGGCCCGCGCCGGGGCAGCCCGGCCGGTCAGGCTCGGCGCGACCCCGGGCGGTGGTCACATCCACGACAGGCGCGACACTTCGCCTTGGCGCAGATGGCGGGATCATGGCAGCAGATGGTCCTGCGAAACTGCGGCAAGACGGGGCGTCATGACAGCGATCGGCATCCTGACCCGAAGCATGGCGGCGGTCCTGCTTGCCACCCTTCTTGCCCTTGTCCCGCCTCCTGCGACGGCGCAGATGGAGATACAGAAGGCCCTGCGGGTCTTCTTCTTCGGCAACAGCCTGATCCACCACCTGTCCGAGAGCGACGAAACCTCGGTCCCGCATTGGCTGTTCCATCTTGCGCAGGCTGGCGGGCACGGGTTTGCCGCCGATGGCGTCTTCGGCTTTCCGGCCGATTTCGTGCGCAACCTGCCGCCCGAGGCGAACTGGGTCTTCGACGATGTCCCTCGCGCCTGGGATCCGCCAAACCATGCCTTCCGGCGGATCGGCTTCGATACGATCATCCTCAACCCGCCGAACTTCATCCAGCATCAGCCCCCCGGGACCGAGATCGACGGCGCCAGCATCACCGCGCTGACCGCCCGGCTTTTCGACTGGACCGCCAACCAGACTGGCGCGCGGTTCTTCATCTACGAAGGCTGGTCCGATCTGGGCGATTTCGGACCCTGGCCGCCGAACGCCAGCGGGATGGAGCGGTTCCATGCCCATAATCGGGGGCCGTTTCACGACTGGCACCGGGACTATCTCGCTCAGGTCCGCGCGCTTCGCCCGGCCGATGACATCCGGCTGATCCCTGTCGCCTCGACCATCGCGCGGGTGCTGACCGAGACGCCCCTGTCGGGGATCGGGGTGGCCGAGCTCTATTCCGACCTGTCCCCCCACGGCACCGCGAACATCTATCTTCTGGCCGCAATGGTCACCTATGCAGCGCTTTTCAACGAGGCGCCGCCTGCCATCGACCTGCCCGACACGATCCACCCCCTGATCCATGACCATTTCGCCCAGGTCAGCGCGCTGATCTGGGCCAATGTCTTTGGCGTGGCCCCGATCGAAGCCGGCGCGGATGAGGCCACCGGTCCGGCAATGCTTTCCCCGCCCGGAGAGCCGGTGCCCAACCCCTCGCTTGGCATGGGCCTGTTCGAGATCGCGGACTGGTCGCAGCAGCATCCCTTCATCGACATGATGAAGACCGCCCGCCCCTGGACCGGCCATACCGCAACCGAGTGGGGGGCCTGGGATCATGACCGGCTGATGGCGGAAGGCTATCTCACCCTCGAGGGCTGGCCGCTTGCGGTGCCGCAGGCGCTGGACCGGATCGAGGCATTCGTCCTGACAGACCAGGACCCGGGCGCAGGCTGGCTTCGGGGGCGCTATGTGATGACTTATGCCGGGCGGGGCAGCATCGCCATCACCGGCAATGCCCGCGACATCCGCTCGGCCCCCGGCGAGATCCGCTTCAGCTACAGCCCCGGCGAGGGGCTTGTCGCCATCTCGATCCGCGCGGTCGACGCCGAGGATCCGATCCGCGACATCCGCCTGATGCGCGAGGATCTGGTCGAGCGCGACCGCGCGGGCGAGGTCTTCAACCCCCATTGGCTGCGGCTGGTGCGCGACCTGCGCGCGGTGCGGTTCATGGACTGGATGCAGACCAACCACTCGTCCCAGGTCACCTGGGACAACCGGCCCCGCCCCGAGGACTATACTTGGTCGTGGCGCGGCGTCCCGGTCGAGATCATGGTCGAGCTGGCCAACCGGATCGGTGCCGACCCATGGTTCACCCTGCCGCATATGGCTGACGACGACTATGTCCGCCGTTTTGCCGAACATGTCCACGACGATCTTGATCCGCGCCTGATCGCCCATGTCGAATGGTCCAACGAGGTCTGGAACTTCATCTTCGGACAGGCGCATTGGGCCATGGATCAGGCCCATGCCCTCTGGGGTGCGGATGACCCTGGCGATGCCTGGATGCAGTTCGCCGGCCTGCGCGCGGCCCAGGTCGCCGACATCTGGACCGACGTCTTCGGTCCCGAGGCCGACACCCGTCTTCTGCGCATCATCGCCGTCCAGACCGGCTGGCCGGGGCTGGAACAGGCCCTGCTTCTGGCGCCGCTGTCGCAGGCGATGGGCAACCCGCCGCCGGTCGAAAGCTTCGATGCCTATGCCGTCACCGGCTATTTCGGCTTCGAGCTTGGCAACGAGGATTTCTCGCCCACCCTGCGCCGCTGGATCGAGGACGGGACCGCCATCGCGAATGCGACCGAAACCGTGCGGTCCGGCTCGCTTGCCGACCTGACCGGGCGGCTGTTTCCCTATCACGCGGATGTCGCGGCCGGACACGGCCTGAAGCTTGTGATGTATGAGGGCGGCACCCATGTCGTCGGCTTGGGGAGCGTCACCGAGGATGCGGAGCTGACCGAATTCTTCATCGACTTCAACTACACCCCCGAAATGGCCGGGCTTTATGCCGAACTTCTGGCCGGCTGGGATGCGGCGGGGGGGACGCTGTTCAACGCCTTCCTCGACGTGGCCCGGCCCTCGCGCTGGGGCAGTTGGGGCCATCTGCGGCATCTGGACGACATGACGCCACGCTGGGCGACGCTGATGGCCTGGAACGCACGCGCACCCACCTGGGCCGAAGACCGCGCCCCCGGCACCTTCACCCCCTGGCTCGGGGACTAGACGATGAGCAAGCCCCCATCGGCATACCCGGCGGGCAACCGCGCCCGGATGGACCGGACCTGAATGCTCAGCATCATCATCCCCGCCAGCAACGAGGAACGGCTGATCGGGCCATGCCTTCGGGCATTGGCCGCATCGGACCCGGTCGGGGTGCCGGTCGAGGTGATCGTGGTGGCCAACGGCTGCAGGGATCTGACCGCGGGACGCGCGCGGGCCGAAGGTGCCCTTCTTGCCGCGCGGGACTGGTCGCTGCGCGTGCTCGACCTGCCGAAGGGCAGCAAGCCGGCGGCACTGAACGCGGGCGATGCGGCGGCCGCGGGAAAGCTGCGCGCCTATCTGGACGCGGATGTCACGGTCTCGCCCGCACTGTTGCCGCAGATCGCCGCGGTCCTGGACAGGTCCGATCCCGCCTATGCCAGCGGCACCCTGCGCATCACCGCCAAGGGGGCGGTTTCGCGCGCCTATGCCCGGCTTTGGGCGCGGGTGCCCTTCATGGCACAAGGGGTGCCCGGCTGCGGCTTCTTTGCCGTGAATTCCCAGGGGCGGGCGCTCTGGGACAGGTTTCCCGACATCATCTCGGATGATACCTTCGTCAGACTGCACTTCACGCCCGCACAAAGGATCGCCGTGCCCGCGCCCTATGACTGGCCCATCGCAGAGGGCCTGCGCCGCCTCATCCGCGTGCGGCGCAGGCAGGATGCCGGCGTGCACGAGATCGCCCGGACCTATCCCGCCCTTGTCGCGAACGAGGACAAGGCCCCGCTCGGCGTGCGCGGCGCGCTGCGACTGGCGCTGTCCGATCCGGCGGGCCTTGCGGTCTATGGCACCGTCGGCTTGGCCGTCCGGCTGACCCCCGGCGGCCGGGACTGGAGCCGCGGACGATGACCTCTGCCCTGCGCGCCCTTTTCTCTGGCGAAAGCCTTCTGCAGCGGGCGGCCCGCAATTCCGTCATCACCCTGGGCGGTTTCGCGACCGGGCAGGTGATCCGCCTTGCTTCGAACCTGATCCTGACGCGGCTTCTGTTCCCCGAGGCCTTCGGGACCATGGCCATCGTCCTGGTCTTCATGATCGGCCTGACGATGTTCTCGGACATGGGCATCGGACCCGCCATCATGCAAAGCAAGCGCGGCGACGATCCGGCCTTCCTGAACACCGCCTGGACGATCCAGATCATGCGCGGCTTCGCCCTGTGGTTCGTCGCCACCGCCCTTGCCTGGCCCGTCGCCACGATCTACGGCGTGCCCGAACTGGTGTGGTATCTGCCGGTTGCGGCGCTCGGGCTGATCGTGATGGGGTTCTTTCCCACACGGCTCGAGACCGCCAACAGGCACATGCGCGCAGGCCGCCTGACCCTGATCGAACTTGCCCACCAGCTTGTCAGCGTCACCGCCGCCATCGGGCTTGCACTGCTGCTGCAATCTGTGTGGGCGCTGGTGTTGAGCGGTCTGATCGCGACGATCATCCATCTGATCATGCTCAACATCTTCCTGCCGGGTGAGCGCAACCGCATTGCGCTGGAACGCCCTGCGGTGACCGAGCTTGTGACCTTCGGCAAATGGATCTTCCTGTCCACCGTCTGCGGATTCGTCATCGTGCAGGCCGACAAGGTCATGATCGGGGCCTGGCTGCCGCTGGACAGTTTCGGCCTCTACAACATCGCCTATTTCCTTGCCTCGCTTCCATACATGCTGGGGGCGATGGTGATGGGGCGGCTGCTGATCCCACTTTACCGCGAAAGCCCCCCCCTTGCCTCGGACGAGAACCGTCGGCGCCTGCAGATGATGCGGCGGGTTGCGCTGTCGGGGCTGAGCATTCTGGTGACGATCCTGGCCTTCGGCGGCACCCTGCTGGTCGATCTGCTTTACGATGATCGCTACCGCGATGCCGGCGCGATGGTCGTGCTGATTGCCGCGGTGCAGATGCCGTCGCTGCTCGTGCTGACCAGCGATCAGGCGGTGCTGGCCTATGGCGCGTCGCGGCGGTTCT
>JAFIEN010000096.1 GCA_020832515.1 Rubellimicrobium sp.
CCCCCCGGGGCCTGCGGCCCGCCCCCCGGAGTATTTGGACCAAAGCGAAAGGCAAACAGGGGGCTATCCGGTCGGGGCCCCGTCGCCGAGAGAGCGGGCGCGCGCCCCCGGTCAGTCCGACAGGACCACGAGGGAGCGTTCGTCCCAGATGACCTTGGTGGGTGTGCCCACGTCCAGAACCGGGCGGCCGATCATGTTCTTCATCGACACGGTGAGCGGCTTGTCCACGCCCGCGACCCGCACGTCGTAATAGGTCATGTCGCCGTAATAGACGACCTCGTCCACCACACCGTCGGCAAGGCGGCGGTCCGTCGTTTCGCCCTCGAACAGGATGGCCAGCGTTTCGGGGCGGATCCCGATCACCGTCGCGCCGGGCGCGGCCCCGCGCGGGGCCTGGTCGGGGGCGATCTCGCCCGCGCCAAGGCCTGCGACATCGACATGGATCTTTCCGCCGGTATCGAGGACGCGGCCGGGCAGGAAGTTCATCTTGCCGATGAACTCGGCCACCCGTCGCGATCCGGGGCGGCGGTAAAGTGTCTCGGGATCGGCCATCTGGCCGATCTCGCCCTCGAACATCACGGCGATCCGGTCCGACATGACCAACGCCTCTTCCTGATCGTGGGTCACGAGGATGAAAGTGATCCCGACCGTGCGCTGCAGCCGGATCAGCTCGACCTGCATCTGCTCGCGCATCTTCTTGTCCAGTGCGGACAGCGGCTCGTCCAGCAAGAGCACCTTGGGTTTCAGGATGAGCGCGCGGGCCAGCGCAACCCGCTGCCGTTGCCCGCCCGAAAGCGCATGGGCCGCGCGGGTGCCGAAACCGGCCAGCCCCACCATTTCGAGCGCCTCGGCCACCGCGCGCTCCTTCTCGTCGCGGGGACGGGGGTCCTTGCGCAGGCCGAACCCCACATTCTCGGCGACCGAGAGATGGGGGAAGATCGCATAGGACTGGAACACCATGTTGGTGGGCCGACGGTTGGCCGGCACCCCCTTCATGTCACGCCCGTCGATGGTCAGAACGCCCGAGGACGGATCCTCGAATCCCGCGATCGTCCGCAGAAGCGTGGTCTTGCCGCAGCCCGAGGGACCAAGCAGCGAGAAGAACTCGCCCTGCCGGATCTCGAGGTCGATGTTCCGCAGCGCGTGGTAATCGCCGTAATACTTGTTCACGCCCGTCAGCCGGATCAGCGTCGGCGCCGGGGCGGTATGGTTCAGCGTGTTCAAAGGAAACCTCCGGTATCCTTGCGCCCGGCCCGCGCGATGCCGCGGCGGCGGAAATACTCGGCCGTGACGAGCAGCACGACCGAGAGCGTCACCAGGATCGTGCCCAGCGCCATGACCTGCGGCAGCGCATCCTGAAAGCGCAGCATCGACCAGATGAAGACCGGCATCGTCGGATTGGCGCCAGACAGGAAGAAGGCGATGATGAATTCGTCGAGGCTGATGGTGAAGGAGATCAGCAGCGACGAGATGATCCCCGGCATCACCAGCGGCAGCGTGATGAGCCGGAACGCCTCGAAGCGGGAAAAGCCAAGGTCCATCGCCGCTTCCTCGAACGAGGGGTCGAGGTTCTGGAAGGCGCCGTTCAGGATCGCGATGGAAAAGGGCGTGCAGATCAGCGTATGCGCCGCGATGATCGACCAGTTGTTCAGGTTCAGCCCGAAGATCTGGACGAGGATCACCAGCAGCGACACCGCCACGATGATCTCGGGCAGGACAAGCGGCAGCATGATGAAGCCGATCACGCCGCGCTTGCCCGGGAAATCCGCCATGGCACCCGCGCGCGCCGCGCATATGCCAAGAAGTGTGGCGAAGACCGAGGTGACGACCGCGATGAACAGCGAATTGCGCACCGCTTGCCCCAGGGCGACATTGGTCCACAGCATCTCGAACCAGCTGGTGGTGAAGCCGGACAGCGGAAATGCGATGATGCGCGCATCGTTGAAGGCAAACATCGGCAAGAGCACGATGGGCGCGTAAAGGAAGATCAGATAGGCGATCGCATAGGCGCGCAGGCCCAGCCCCTTCATCACCGCCGACCCCTCAGCCAGCGGCGGTTGAGGAAGACAAAGCCCAGCGCGATGACCGAGACCATCGCCATCGAAGTCAGGGCGAGCGCCGATCCGAGGGGCGCATTGTTCAGGGCGAAGAACTGGGTCTGGATCATGTTGGCGACCAGTCGCCCCCCGGCGCCGCCGACCTGTTCGGGCGTGACATAGTCTCCGATCGTCGGGATGAAGACGATCAGCACCGCCGCGACCACGCCCGGCACCGACAGTGGCAGCGTGACGCGCAGGAAGGTGGTGAACCGGCTTTCGCCCAGATCGAGCCCCGCCTCGAGCAGCGAGCGGTCGATCTTCTCGAGCGCCACGAAGATCGGCAGGATCGCAAAGGGCGCGAAGGCATGGGACAGTGTGATGATGACGGCGTTGACGTTGTAGATGATGAAGGTCAGCGGTTCGTCGATCAGGCCGATCTGCTGAAGGCCGGTGTTGATCACCCCGTTGAAGCCAAGGATCACCCGCCACAGGAAGACGCGGATCAGGTAGCTGGTCCAGAAGGGGATCGTGATCAGGAAGAGCCAGAGGGATTTCTTGCCCGGCTCGACATGAAAGGACACGAAATAGGCAACCGGATAGGCCAGCAGCACGGTGACCAGCGTCACCATCGCCGCCACGAACACCGACCGCTGCAGCAGCACGCCGAAGATCGGTTCGGTCGCGATGCGGCGGTAGTTGTTGAGCGTGAAGGTCGTGTCGACCGACATGAAGTCCTGCGTCCAGAAGCTGAACAGCACGACCGCCGAAAGCGGCACGGCCAGAAGCAGGATCACATAGACGAAGGGGGCAGCGATCAGGGCCGCGGCGCGCCTGCTGTCGGGATTGCTGAAGCCACCGAAGGCCATTCTGTCCCCTGCTCCTGACCTGTCTCTGTGTAATGCTTTCCCGGCTTCGGGACGAAGATCAACTGCAATTCGGGCCGTGGGCACCGGCCCGTGTGGTCTGTCCACCAGAAAGGGCGGCCCCGAAGGACCGCCCCCTGCCCATCGCCGAAGCGATCAGCGTTTGGAGAACTGGAAGCTGCGGCGGGCCTTGGCCTTGCCGTATTTCTTCCGCTCGACGACGCGGCTGTCGCGGGTCAGGAAACCGGCCGCCTTCAGCGGCGGGCGCAGGGTGGGATCGTACAGCTGCAGCGCCTTCGAGATGCCGTGCTTGACCGCACCTGCCTGCCCCGAGAGGCCACCGCCGGCCACCGTCGCCATCACGTCGAACTGGCCCGAGACGCCGGCCACGGAAAACGGCTGGCGCAGGATCATCTGCAGCACGGGGCGCGCGAAATAGTCGTCCATGGTCTTGCCGTTGACCGTGACCTTGCCCGAGCCGGGCTTGATCCACACGCGGGCCACCGCGTTCTTGCGCTTGCCCGTTGCGTAGGCGCGGCCCAGCGTGTCGCGCTGCGGTTCGCGCGGGGCGGGGGCCGGGGCGGTCGCCATATCGGCGGCGGCGGCGGCCAGGTCGTCAAGCGATCTGATCTGTTCGGCCATGATTACGCGGTCCTCGTGTTCTTCGGGTTCATCGCCTTGACGTCAAGCACTTCGGGCTTCTGTGCTTCCATCCCGTGCTCGGTTCCAGCGAAGACGCGCAGATGCGTCATCTGCTGGCGCGACAGCGGGCCGCCGGGCAGCATCCGCTTGACGGCCTGGGTCAGCACCCGCTCGGGGTGCTTGCCGTCCAGGATCTGGCCGGTCGTGCGCGACTTGATCCCGCCGGGATAGCCGGTGTGCCAGTAGTTGGACTTGTCGCGCTTGTTGCCGGTGATCTGCACCTTCTCGGCGTTGATCACGATGACATTGTCGCCCATGTCCATATGCGGCGTGAAACTCGCCTTGTGCTTGCCGCGCAGGCGCATGGCGATGATCGAGGCAAGACGGCCCAGAACCACGCCCTCGGCGTCGATCAGGATCCACTTCTTGTCGATATCCGCCGGGGTAGCGGTAAAGGTCTTCATCAGGGACACCAGAGTTGAGGGGCGGTCGGTCCGGGACGGAGCCACCCTGCATCGGAATGGTGGGCTTATACAGGGTGGCCGCGTCACGTCAAGCGCTTGAGTTCGAAGGAAATGGCATGATGTCAATGGCTTGCATGTGGGGTTCATGGTTACCCCATTTTTGTACCCCCCTTTTCATGCCGGGCGGGTCGGCCTAGGCTGCCCGGGCGATGGAGGGGAACCCGCAATGACCTTGGTTGAACGTGCCGACGCAGATGGCGTGGCCCATCTGGTGCTGAACAACCCCGACAAGCTCAACCCGCTGTCGGGCGCGATGATCGCGGGGCTGCACGCGGCGCTGGACGGGATCGCGGCGGAGGCGTCGGTCCGGGCGGTGATCCTGTCGGGCGCGGGCCGGGCCTTCTGCGCCGGCCATGACCTGCGCGAGATGCAGGCCGCGCGACAGGCCCCCGACGGCGGGCGCGCAGCCTTCGAAACGCTCTTCGCCGCCTGCACGGCAATGATGCTGCGCATCCGCACCCTGCCCCAGCCGGTGATCGCTCAGGTGCATGGCATCGCCACGGCCGCGGGTTGCCAGCTGGTGGCCAGCTGCGACATGGCGGTTGCGGCCGAAGATGCGCGGTTCGGCGTGAACGGGGTGAACATCGGGCTTTTCTGCTCGACGCCGATGGTCGCGCTCACGCGTGCGATCCCTCGAAAGGCGGCGTTCGAGATGCTGACGACCGGCCGCCTGATCGCCGCCGACGAGGCGGTGCGGCTGGGGCTGGTCAACCGCGTGGCCCCGTGTGCGGAACTGGCCGAGGCGACGCGGGCGCTGGCGCGCGCGGTGGCGGACAAGCTGCCGCTGGCGCAGCGGATCGGCAAGCGGGCCTTCCACGAGCAGGCCGAGATGGGGATCGAGGACGCCTATGCCCATACCGGCGCGGTAATCGTGGCCAACATGATGGAGCGCGACACCGAGGAAGGGATCGCGGCCTTTCTGGAGAAGCGCCCGCCGGCCTGGGGGTGACGGCGTTTGCCCGCCATGACCTCTGCGCCAGGATCCGGCACGGCGTAGGGCGGGGTTAACCCCGCCCTACCGGCGGAACCGCCCCGGAAACAGCCCCCGCACCGTCCGCTCAGGAGGTCCGCCGGATCGTTGCGATGGCGGTGAAGGCCGTCAGAAGCAGGGCAAGGCTCAGTCCCAGCAACGCGCCAAGCCCCGGCCCCGACAGGATCGCCGCGCCCAGCGTGGGCGCCAGCGCCCCGGCGAGAAGTGCGGGGATCTGGATCACGCCGGCGATCGCGCCATAGCCCGCCTGCCCCAGAACCTCGGCGATGATGACCGGGCGAAAGATCGTCGCAATCCCCGCCGCCGCCCCCTGGATCAGCGCGTAGAGGAACACCATCTCCGCCGCGATGCCCGCCAGCCACAGCAGCAGGGTCGCCACCGCACTTGCCACGATGGTCAGCAGCGTGCCGGACATCGTCCCCACTCGCCCCTCGACCCCCATCAGCGCCAGCCGGCCCACCACCTGCGCCGGCCCCACAAGCGAGGCGGCAAGCACGGCGGTGGCCTGCGTCATGCCCTGTTCGACAAAGATCGGCACGAGGAAATTGACGATCATCCAGTGATTGAGCGCGATGCAGGACAGCGCCAGCGCCAGAAGCCAGAAGGCCCGTCGCCTGAGCGCCGTTGCAAGCCCCGCCCGGTCCGCCTCGCGCGAGGGGGTGACAGGCGGCGTGCCCGAGCGCCGGATCATACCGCCGCCCCACATGTTCAACGGCACGATCACGAAGGCAGCCACCGCCGCCGCGACCCAGACCGCCCCGCGCCAGCCCAGCGCATCGGCCAGCGCGGCGCCCGCCGGGAAGGCGAGTGTCGAGGCAAAGCCCGCGACCAGCGTGACCCGGATGATCGCGGGGCGGGCCTCGCGGCCGAGGCGACGGATCAGGAAGGCGAAACAGACCTCGTAGAGGCAGGCCCCCTGCGCCAGCCCGATCATAGCCCAGCCCGTCAGCCAGCCCGCGGGCGTCGTGACCGTGGCCAGCCAGGCCAGCGCCAGCGCCCCCAGCGCCGCCCCTCCGGCCAGAAGCTCGGGACCGCGCCCGCTGTCCACCAGCCGGCCGTAGAGGGGCATCCCGGCGGCGGCGATCAGGATCGCCAGCGTGGGGCCGCTTGCAAGGACGGTCTTTTCCCATCCCAGATCCGCCTGCCAGGCAAGGATCAGCGCCGCGAAGATGTAGTAGAAACAGGCATAGCCCAGCGTCTGCCCGCAGGCCAGGATCCAGACGGCCCGTCCACGGGCGATGTCGCGCGGCTCCATCGGCCTGTCTTTCCTGCGCCTGGGCTCAGAGCCCGTAGAGTGCCCCGAACTTGGCTTCGAGATAGTCAAGCAGCGGCCCCTCGTCGGGTTCGCCTCCGATGGCGCGGGCGATCACCTCGCGCGGCTCGAACAGCGCGCCGTGTTGCTGCACCATCGCCCGCAGCCAGCGGGTGGCGCGGCGCGTGTCGCCGCGGGCAAGATCCGCGTCCAGATCGGGGACTGCCCGGCAAAGCGCTGCATGAAGGCAGCCGGCATAGACATTGCCCAGGGTATAGGTCGGGAAATAGCCGAACAGACCCACCGACCAGTGCACGTCCTGAAGGACGCCGTTCGAGGGCTTGTCGACCGCGGCGCCGAAATCGGCGAGGAAGCGGTCGTTCCACGCCGCCTCGAGATCACCGACCGTCAGATCGCCGCGCATCAGCGCCTGTTCCAGATCAAAACGCAGCATGACGTGGAGGTTGTACTGCACCTCGTCGGCCTCGGTCCGGATGTAGCCATCGGTCACGCGGTTGACGCTGGCGTAGAAGGCCTGCGGATCGTCGATGCCGAAGTCGCCGAAGGCTTCTCGCATCTCGCCGAACAGCCAGCCGGTAAAGGCCCGGCTGCGGCCGAGCTGATTTTCGTAGATCCTGCTCTGGCTTTCATGCACCCCCATCGAGACGCCCTGCCCCAGCGGGGTCAGCGCAAAGGCGGGATCGATGCCCTGTTCATAGGCGGCGTGGCCCGTTTCGTGGATCGTCGAATAGATCGCGTTGAACGGATCGGACGGATCGGTGCGCATGGTGATGCGCACATCCGACCCCGAGCCGGAAGAGAAGGGATGCACCGCCTTGTCGATCCGTCCCCGGCTCAGGTCATAGCCGAAGGTCAGCGCGAGCTTCTGCGACAGGGCAAGTTGCGCCTCTTCGCCGAAGCTGCCATGCGGCGCGGGCGGGACGGGCTTGCCCCGGATCTGGTCGCGCAGGGCGACCAGACGGGGCCGCAGGGCGCCGAACATGGCAGACAGGTCTGCCGCCGTCGCCCCATGTTCGTAATCGCCCAGCAGCGCGTCATAGACATCGCCGCCGCGCGCCAGCGCCGCCCCCTCTTCGCGCTTGAGGCGCACGACATGGTCCAGCATCGGAAGGAACGCCGCGACATCCTGATCCCTGCGCGCATCGGCCCAGACGCCTTGAGCAATCGAGGTGACGCGCGCGATCTCGGCCGCGAGCGGGCCGGGGACGCGGATGTTGCGTTCATAGGCGCGGCGGATCTGGCGGATATTGGCATTGCTCACGGCATCAAGCGCCACCGCCTTGTCCAGCCAGTCGCCGATCCGGGGATCGGTGCGCCTTTCGTGCAAAAGCGCCTCGAGCGCGGCCATCTCCTCAGCCCGCTGCGTGGCGGCACCTCGCGGCATCATCGTTTCCTGATCCCAGCCCAACCGACCAGAGATCTGCGACAGCGCCTCGATCTGGCGCTGGTGGGCCAACAGTTCGTCATAGACGGTCATCTGCGGCCTCGCACGGACTGGGGAAGCGGATAGAGCGCAAGGAAGCGGGCCCGCATGATCAGGGCCCAGAGGATGACGGCCACGAACTGATGCAGGATGGCGACATGCCAGGGCGCCATCAGCAGCACGGTGACGATGCCGATGACCACCTGCAACACCATCGCCCCGAGCATCCAGACGAAGGCCTCACGCGTCCGGGGATTTGGCGACCGGATGCTGACCAGCCAGACCCAGATCGCAAACAGCATGAGGGCGTAGCCCGTCATGCGGTGGATGAACTGCACGAGCCCCGCATTCTCGATGAAGTTGCGCCAGACCGGATCGAGGCTGAACGGATAGGGCGGCAGGAAGGCGTCACCCATCAGCGGCCAGGTCGGAAAGGCGCGGCCGGCATCGATACCTGCAACCAGCGCGCCCAGCAGGATCTGGACGAAGGCCAGCGCCATCAGCGCCGACGACAGTGAGAAGAGCCCCCTTTCGGCTGCGCGGCGGGCGACCATGAGATCCTGTTGCCGCCGCCCGATCAGAAAGACGTACCAGGCGATGTAGCCCAGGATCACGAAGGCCAGCCCCAGATGCAGCGCAAGCCGGGTCGAGGGAACCGAGATCATGCCGTCCTGCAGGCCGCCCTGCACCATCCACCAGCCGATCGCCCCCTGCGTGCCGCCCAGCGCCCCGAGAAGCAGAAGACGCGGTGTCCAGCCCGGCGGGATCTCCTTGCGCAGGAAGAACCACAGGAAGCCTGCGCCCCAGACCAGCCCGATCACGCGACCAAGCTGGCGATGGCCCCACTCCCACCAGTAGATGAACTTGAACTCCTCAAGCGTCATGTTCCGGTTCATCAGCAGATACTGGTCGATCTGGCGATAGAGGTCGAATTCGGCCTCCCAGTCCGCCTGGCTGAGAGGCGGGATCGCGCCGGTGATCGGGGCCCAGACGGTGATCGACAGCCCGCTGCCGGTCAGCCGCGTCAGCCCGCCCACCGCGATCATCACGACAAGCAGCCCGAACAGGGCCATAAGCCAGCCGCGGATCGCGCCGCGGGCATCCCGGCGTCCGCGGTCGATCCCGCCGGGGGTGGCGATCGGCCGCTCGATCGTGGCGACATCCTCGAAGAGCTTGCGGGGTTTCGTGGCCATCCTGTGCCATCCGTTATCGTTGCGCGCCAGACCCTATGCGCGTGCCCGCCCCGCGGCAAGCAGCCGGGTCACTCGGTCGCGGGTCGGGCAGGTGCTGATCACAGGTGTGCGAGCGGGTCCATGGGCGGATCGGACCCGCGTGCCTGGCGGGCGTGCCCCCGGACCGGGGCCGCAGGAGCAGAGCCGCGAAAGCGGGGCCGGATGGGCGGGGCGCTCAGACCGTCAGGCCGACGGGGCAGGTCACGCCCGTTCCGCCCACGCCGCAATAGCCGGCGGGGTTCTTGGACAGGTACTGCTGGTGATAGCCTTCGGCGAAGTAGAAGGTCGGGGCGGGAACGATCTCGGTCGTGATCGCGCCATAGCCTGCGGCGCGCAGCCGTGGGGCATAGGCATCATGGCTTGCGCGGGCCGCAAGTTCCTGCGCCTCGTCGAAAGTGTAGATGCCCGAACGATACTGCGTACCCCGGTCATTGCCCTGCCGCATGCCCTGTGTCGGGTCGTGCCCTTCCCAGAAGACCCGGAGCAGCGCGTCATACGGGATGACCGCCGGGTCGAACACCACCCGCACCACCTCGTTATGGCCGGTCATGCCGGTGCAGACCTCGTCATAGGTCGGATTGGGGGTAAAGCCCGCAGCATAGCCCACCATCGTCGACCAGACGCCCGGCTGTTTCCAGAACATCCGCTCGACACCCCAGAAGCAGCCCATGCCGAACATCGCGACAGCCATCCCCTCGGGCACCTGGTCCGTGATCGGCCGGCCGAAGACGTGATGGGTGGCCGCGGTCGGGATCGGCTCGGGCCGGCCCGGCAGGGCCTGTTCGGGGGCGATCATCTCGTCCTTGCGGGTGAAGAGGCTGAACATCCGGGTCTCCTTCTGCGGGCGTCATGTTCAAGATAGGGCGCAGGGGCCGCCGCTTCCACTGTGTGGACCTCAGACCGCGAGGGCGCGGGGGCGGGCGAAGATCGTCTCGTTGCCCGGTGCGGGATGGCGCGGGACGAAGCTGGCAAGGACGAAGGTCGCAGCCGCCATCGCCGCCCCCAGCACATAGACCCCGGCCGGAGAGACCAGCCAGACATAGCCCAGCGTGACCGGCAGGAACACCGCCGCGATATGGTTGATCGTGAAGGATACGGCCGCCGTCGGTGCGATATCGGCCGGATCGGCGATCTTCTGGAAATAGGTGCGAAGCGACAGCGACAGCGCGAAGAACAGGTTGTCGATCACATAGAGGACCGAGGCCACCAGCACCCCCCAGCCGAACCAGTAGATGCCGCCATAGGCCACGAAGACCAGCGTCAGCCCGGCATATTCAAGCATCAACGCCCGACGCTCGCCGAAGTCCTGCACCATCCGCCCGATCAGCGGCGCAAAGAAGATGTTGACCACAAGGTTGAGCATGAAGAGCGCGGTGATCTGGCTGACGGAAAAACCGAACCGCTCGACCATCATGAAGCCCGCGAAGACGACAAAGATCTGGCGGCGCGCGCCCGACATGAACTGGTGCAGATAGTAGAGCCAGTAGCGCCGCCGCAGCACCATGCTGATGTTCTGGGGATGCGGCGTCTCGAACTGCGGCCAGAAGGCCCAGGCCGCCAGCGCGGCCAAAGCCGTGAATCCGCCCGACAGCATGTAGACGATATTGTAGGTCAGCCCCAGCGCATCCCATGTCAGCACGATCAGCCCGTAAGCAACGAGTGTGGAGGCCGATCCGGCCGCCATCAGCCAGCCCAGCATCTGCGGCGCGCGGGCCTTGTCGATCCATTGCAGCTGCAGCGACTGGTTGACCGTCTCGAAGTAATGGAAGCCGAAGGACGACAGAAGCGTGATCGTCAGGATCCCGCCCATCGTCGGAAACCAGGCCGTGACCGCCGTCGCCAGCCCCAGAAGCGCCAACGAGATCAGCCCCAGCGTCTGCTCGCGGAACACCGTCAGAAGCGAGATCACGCCCACAGCCAGCAGGCCCGGCACCTCGCGCACGGTGTGCAGCCAGCCGATATCCGAGCCGTCGAAACCCGCCACCTCGATGACGAAATTGTTGATCAGCGCGGACCATGTCGCGAACGCCACGGGCATCGCCGCCGCCATCACGAAAAGAAGCGCCGTCGGCCGCCGCCACGCGGGCAGGGCCTCGGCAGCGGCAAGAGTGACGAGCTGCGACATGGCCGCCACTCATAGCAGCTTGCGCCCCGGCCGGAAGTCCCCATCGCACCGACACCGGTGGCATGGGCAAGGCACGCATGCCGGTCCGCCGCCCTTGCAGATGCGGCGCAGGCAAGGCCCGGGCGCGCCCGCCTGCCTCCTAGCGTTCCTGCGCGCCCTTCCCGCTCATGATCCGCCCGCGGAACTTCTCGATCCGCGCCATGCGGGTCTCGGGCCGCTTCGCACCCCTGAGCGCGATCAGGTAACTGGTCTGCCGCCCCGGCGTCAGCCTGTGAAACGCCTCGGCAAGCGCAGGATCGGCGTCGAGCGCCGCCACCAGTTCATCCGGCCAGTCAACTGCCCGCTCTGCCTTGGGCGCGCGCCGCCCCGCTTCGGCATGGCCCATCGCCTCGGCCAGCAGCGCGCGGATCGCGGGTGCCCGTTCCGTGATCTGTGCCGCCAGAGTAAAGCGGATCATGTCGGGCCAGGCCGTGTTCGGCCCCTGCCGCTCGAGCAGGCCCTCTGGATCGGCCAGAAGTCCGGCCTCGAAAAAGTTCAGGCGGAAGTCGCCGCGCAGCGCGCCGATGATCGCGACGTTGCGCCCGGCATGCATGTAGCAAGGATGCCCCCATTTCACCGTCTCGACCAGCCCGGCCTCGCGGCACAGGCGGCGCAGGACGGCAAGGCCCTCGGACCAAAGCTTCGCCGCGCAATCGGGGGTGTCGAACCGCGCGCAGCGGCCGCAGCCGCGGGCGAAATAGTCGTCGACGTCGGTGATCATTGCCATCACGCACTCTGCCTGGGTGCGGGATGACATGCTGCACCGCTGCAGGAAGGCCCGCGCACGCTCAAAGCCCCTTCGGCCACCGTCCCGCCCATGGAAGGGCCTGTTCCACCTCGCGCGCGAGTTGCAGCATCAGGCGATCCGCGCCCAGCCGCCCCGCCAGTTGCACACCGATCGGCAGCCCGTCATCGTCGTGATCGAGCGGCAGCGACATGGCAGGCTGGCCGGTCAGGTTGAAGATCTCGGTATGGGGTGCAAAGGCCCCGGTGCGCGCGCCCCAGGCCGACAGATCCTGCTGCGCCAGCCCCGACAGTAGGCCCGAGGGCAAGGGCACCTCCGAGGTGACGGGCGACAGGATCACGTCGCAGCCGGTCATGGCGTGGTCCATCAGTCGGCGGATCTCCCACCGGCGCAGGCGGCGATGGGCGGCCTCGCGGATGGTCATCGCGCCTGCGATGCGCAGCGCCTCTTCGATCACCGGACCAAGTTCGCCCGGTGCGGGAGCGCGGCCCAGCACTGCCGCACGCTGATCGACCATGAGCGCGATCTCGGCCGTCCAGAGCGGGTCGGCCGAGTCCCCGGGCGCGACGCCCTCGGGCCAGTCGAAGGGCAAGATCTCATGGCCAAGCCCGGCCAGCAGCTTGGCCGCCCGCTCAAGCGCCCGCGCGATCTCGGGCTGCACCACGTGCCCCGCGGGCGAGGTCGTGACCAGACCGATCCGAAGCCGCGGGGGCGCGGTGTCAAGCGTCGCCAGATAGCCGTCCGGCACCGGCGATGTGGCCTTGAAAGGCCGTTCCGGCGCGGCGGTGGCATCCAGCATCGCGGCACTGTCGCGCACGCTGCGCGTCACCACATGGTCGCAGTTGAAGCCGCCCACCAGCGGCCCGATGGCCGCCCCCGTTGCGACCAGCCCCGCGCTTGGCTTGTAGCCGAAGACCCCGCAACAGGCCGCCGGCACCCGGATCGACCCGCCCGAATCCGAGGCATGCGCCATCGGCAGCATCCCCGCGGCAACCGCAGCCGCTGCCCCCCCGCTCGAGCCGCCGGGGGTGCGGGTCGGATCCCAGGGGTTGAGCGTCGGGCCATGA
>JAFIEN010000097.1 GCA_020832515.1 Rubellimicrobium sp.
GATGCCGACGAGGCATTGGGCTAGGTCGCCGGGCGGCTCGGGGCGCTTATGTTCGGGATGCTGGCGGTGGGGGCGGGGCTCGAACAATCGGGCGCGGTCGAGATGATGGTCAACGGGCTTGCGCCCTCGCTTGCGGGCGTGTCGGGGATGCTGCTTGTGCTGTGCGTCTATCTGATCGCCTCGGTCCTGACCGAGATCGTGTCGAACAACGCCATCGCCGTGATCCTGACGCCCATCGCCATCGGCCTTGCCCAGACGCTTGGCGTGGATCCGCGCCCGCTGATCGTGGCGGTGATGTTCGGGGCCAGCGCGAGTTTCGCCACGCCGATCGGCTATCAGACCAACACGCTGGTCTATGGGCCGGGCGGATACCGGTTCACCGATTTCCTGCGCATCGGCCTTCCGCTGAACCTGATCGCGGCCGCGACGATGGCGGTGACGATCCCGTTGTTCTTCCCGCTCTGAGGCGGAAAGGGGCTTGCCAGACGGGTTCGGATCCTCAAGCATCCGGGCATGTCGGGTCGATTGATCGCAATCCTGCCCGTTGTGGCTTTGGCCGCCTGCATGTCGGGCGACGAAGGGGCCGCTTTTGTTGCCCGCGGCGCGGTGCCGGTCATGGCCGAGCTTCTGGGCCAGGAGGTCCTGCTGACCTATGCCGACGGGCAAACCTGCATGGTGCGGCCCGACCCCGGCACCCTGCGGGGCGAGGAATGGGAGGCCGCCCGGCCGGGCTGCCCCCGGGTGAGCGATCTGACTGTGCGCTACCGGTTCGAAAATCACACGATGGAGATGCCGGACGGGACCTTCCAGTCGACCCTGCGCATGGAGGATTGGTATCCGTTCGGCGGCCCGCTTGCCACGCCGGGGCGGGCGGCGGATGCGCGGGTGATCGAGGTCGTCTTCGACACGGGCGAGGGGGCGGCCGGGTTTGTCTCGGCCCGTGAGGGGTAAGAGTTTCTGGTGTGACCTTGGCCGAAAGGAGTTTTCCGATGAAGCGAATTGCAATGGTGGCCGCCTGCGTTGCTCTTGCGGGCTGTATGGAACCGGTGCCCGAGGGGCCGGCGTTCGAGGCCGACGGCTTTCCCGTGGCCGCCCCCTATGCGGCGGCGATCCGGGGCAACAGCGTGACGCTGGCCTTTTCGGGCGGGCGGACATCCTGCATCATCGACGCGCCTGCGGGGACGGGGGCGCTGGCCGATTGGGAAACGCCGGTGCGGGGCTGCCGGGATGTGGACTATCTCAGGGTGAGTTATCGTGCACCGGTGGACCCGCGGATGGGCGAGACCCTGTTCGCGCCGATGTATACGGGCGAGCTTGTGGTGCGCGAATTGCCGCCCGGGGCCGTCAGCGCGCGGGTCGAGGTCAGCGGCACCGCCGGGACCGGCTGGTTCGAGGGGCGCCTCTGAACCTCTCGGTCCGTGATGTGGCGAGCCCTTGATCTGGCGAGCCCGTGATCCGGCGAGCCCGTGAATCCGTCTGCCCGTGAGCTTGCGCGCAGATGATCGGGCGCCGCCCTTCCCGCGCTCGCACCACTTGCCGCCCCCCGCCCCACTTGCCGCCCCCCGCACCGCTCGGCTAAGAGGCGCGGGTCAGCAGCGCGGCAATTCCGGGGGCACCATGGCCGGCCATTCCAAATGGGCGAATATTCAGCATCGCAAGGGCAAGCAGGACAAGGTCCGCTCCAAGATGTTCTCGAAGCTCTCGAAGGAGATCTCGGTCGCGGCAAAGATGGGTGACCCGGACCCCGACAAGAACCCCCGGCTGCGGCTGGCGGTGAAAGAGGCCAAGGCCGCCTCGATGCCAAAGGACGTGATCGAGCGGGCAATCAAGAAAAGTCAGGGCGGCGATGCCGATGCCTATGAAGAGATCCGTTACGAGGGGTATGGCCCGGGTGGCGTGGCGGTGATCGTCGAGGCGATGACCGACAACCGCAACCGCACCGCCTCGACCGTGCGATCGACCTTCGGCAAGAACGGTGGAAACCTGGGCGAGACGGGCTCGGTCGGTTTCATGTTCGAGCGCAAGGGCGAGATCGCCTACAAGGCCGATGCGGGGGATGCCGAGACGGTGCTGATGGCCGCGATCGAGGCGGGCGCCGAGGATGTGGAAAGCGACGAGGACGGCCATCTGATCCATTGCGCCCAGACCGACCTGCATGAAGTCGCGCAGGCGCTGGAGGCCAGTCTGGGGGAATCGGAAAGCACGAGGTTCGTCTGGGTGCCGCAGACCACGACCCCGGTCGATCTCGAGACGCTGACAAAGCTGATGAAGCTGGTCGAGGTGCTTGAGGATGATGACGACGTCCAGAGCGTCACCACCAATTTCGATGCCGGGGACGAGGTGATGGCCGCCTATGAGGCGAGTTGAACCGCCCAAGGCCGCAGGCATGGTGCCGGGCCGATGGAGGACGAGATTATGCACATAATCTCGCCCGGAATTTGTGCAAATTCCGGGTCCCGGCCCGGTCCGGGCGCAAGGTGAAGGACCGTTCCGACGCGATGACGACCGAGGCCCGCCCCCTTGCCGCTGTGCTCTGGATGATCCTGACGGGGCTTCTCTTCGTCTGGGTGACCGCCATCGTCAAACATGTGGGCGATGCCGTGCCCGCCGCGCAATCGGCCTTCCTGCGCTATGCGCTTGCCATTCCCTTCCTGATCCCGATGATCGGCCCGATCCTTGCCGCTGGCCTGAGCCGCCGCCAGATTGGCCTCTTCGGCCTGCGCGGGCTGGTCCATAGCGCCGGCGTGATCTTCTGGTTCTACGCCATGACCCGCATCCCTCTGGCCGAGGTCACGGCCATGGGATACCTCACCCCCGTACTTGTCACCATCGGTGCGGCGCTGGTTCTGGGCGAGGGCTTCGCGCTCCGCCGCCTGACCGCCATCGCCGCGGCCTTTGCCGGTGCGCTGATCGTCCTGCGCCCCGGCCTGCGCGAGATCGACCCCGGCCATCTCGCCATGCTGGGCACGGCCGTGATGTTCGCAGTGGGCTATCTTGTCGCCAAGCAGTTGTCGGGCGAGGTCAGCGCCACGGTCATCGTCGGAATGCTGTCGATCACCGTGACCATCGGCCTTCTGCCCGCGGCCCTTGCCGTCTGGGTGCCGCCCACGCCTGCCGTGCTGGGCTGGTTCTTCCTCACGGCCGTCTTCGCCACGGCCGGCCATTACACGATGACCTTCGCCTTCGCCGCAGCCCCCCTGACCGTGACCCAGCCGGTCACCTTCCTGCAGCTGCTCTGGGCCGTCATCATGGGCGCGGTCTTCTTTGCCGAGCCGGTGGACATCTGGGTCATCGCGGGCGGCAGTCTGATCCTTGCGGCCGTCAGTTTCATCACCTGGCGCGAGGCGACCCTCAAGCGCCGGATCACCCCCGCCGTGGCCGAGACGAAATAGCCTTCAACCTTCGGGCTTGCCCAGGCCTTCGGCCATCTTGCGCACCAGCACGCTGCGCAGGTCATGCATCGCCATCAGAAGCCGGTCCGTCACCGCGTCCAGCTGTTCCGGCGTGGCGCGTGACTGCACCCACTGCGCTGTCAGGTTCAGATGGTCGATGGTGCGGTACAAGTCATCCACCTCGCGCCGGGCCATCATCTCCTGCCGTTCGGCCAGCCAATCGGCGATGGCGGCGGTATCCTCGTCGGTCAGCACCCGGTTGCCCTGCGGCTTGACCTCGCCGTTGCGCAGGTTGACGACGGCGATCTGCTCCATCTCGATCCGCCGCTGGCGGTTCTCGGCATCGACGCGAAACACGGCGACGCCGTTTTCGCGGATGCGGAAATAGTGGCCCGGCAAGTCGCCCGACATCACACCCTCACCTCAGCCCGTCGACGAAGGCCCGGATCCGGCTGCAGGCTTCGGTCAGGGCTGCGTCGGATGTAGCGTAGCTGATGCGGAAATTCGGCGAAAGCCCGAAGGCTGCGCCAAAGACGACGGCGACCCCCGTCTCGTCCAGAAGGGCGGTGGCGAAGGCCTCGTCGCTGTCGATGAGGGTGCCGTCGCGGCTGGTCCGGCCGATCAGGGGCGTGATGTCGGGATAGACATAGAAGGCCCCCTCGGGCACCGGGCAGGTGATGCCCGGCGTCGCATTCAGCATCCCCACCACCAGATCGCGCCTGCGCTGGAACAGCGCGCGGTTGGGGGCAAGGAAATCCTGCGGCCCGCTCAACGCCTCGACCGCGGCCCACTGGCTGATCGAACAGGGGTTCGAGGTGCTTTGCGACTGGATCTTGGCCATCGCCCCGATCAGCGCCTCGGGCCCCGCCGCATAGCCGATCCGCCAGCCCGTCATCGCATAGGCCTTGGACACGCCGTTGACCGTCAGGGTCCGGTCGTGAAGCGCCGGTTCCACCTCGGCCGGGGTGCAGAAGCGGAAATCGTCGAAGACCAGGTGTTCGTACATGTCGTCCGACATGATCCAGACCTTCGGATGGCGCAGCAGGACATCGGTCAGGGCCTTCAGCTCTTCCCACGAATAGCCGGCGCCGGTGGGGTTCGAGGGCGAATTGAACAGGAACCACTTTGTCCGGGGCGTGATCGCGGCTTCAAGCTGGTCTGCCGTGATCTTGAACCGGTTCTCGAGCGTCGCTGCGACAATCACCGGCGTGCCGCCCGCCAGCAGAACCATGTCGGGGTAGCTGACCCAGTAGGGCGCGGGGATGATCACCTCGTCGCCATGGTTCAGCGTGGCCATCAGCGCGTTGTACAGCACCTGCTTGCCGCCCGTGCCGACGTTGACCTGCTTTGGGCCGTAGCTCAGCCCGTTCTCACGTTGGAATTTGGCGCAGATCGCGGCCTTGAGTTCGGGGATCCCGTCCACGGCTGTGTATTTCGTTCGACCTTCGTCGATGGCACGCTTCGCGGCGGCCTTGATGTTCTCGGGCGTGTCGAAATCCGGCTCGCCTGCGCCCAGGGCGATGATGTCGTGCCCCGCCGCCTTGAGTTCGGCCGCGCGCATGGTCACGGCGATGGTGGGCGAGGGCTTCACGCGGTCGAGCGTGGCCGAAAGAAAGGGCATGGTGCCGGGCTCCGGGGTTGGATGGGTGGCCTTTCGGGGCCGACCGTGTCATAGGGGCACCCGCATCCCCGATCAAGCAGCAAGGAGCGGCCATGGCCGAGAACTGGTACAGTGATGAGGCCGCCACATTCGGCGACCGCCTGACCGCGGCGCGCGAGGCGGCGGATCTGAGTGCCGAGGAACTGGCAAAGCGGCTGGGGGTACGTCTTTCGACGATCGGGAAGTGGGAGGAAGACCTGTCGGAGCCAAGGGCCAACCGGCTGCAGATGCTGGCGGGGATGCTTGGGGTGTCGCTGATCTGGCTTCTGACCGGCGAGGGCGAGGGCCCCGAACCCCCGCATGAGGACGAGGGCCAGGACAGGGAAAGGCACGAGGTCTCGGTGATCCGGGCCGAGATGCGGGGCCTGCGCCTTGAGATTGTGGGACTGGCCGGTCGGCTGGGGCAACTGGAGCGTCGGTTGCGGAATGCGGGGTCGGGCAGGTGACGACGGCAGCAGGGGAAGACGCCGGTGCCCGGCTTCGGCGCCTGGGCATGCGGTCGATGCGGCGTGGCATCAAGGAGATGGACCTGATCCTGGATGCTTTTGCCTGGGCCGAGCTTGCCGCGATGACGCCCGGGGAGCTTGACCTCTACGAAGCGCTGCTCGCCGAGAACGATCTCGAGATCTACAGCTGGATCGCCGGCCAGACGGCCCCGCCCGAGCGGTTCGCGGTGCTGATCGACCGGATTGCCGCCGGCGCGCGGGGGGTCGTGCGGCCGGGCTGACAGTTCCGGAGGTTTTTCCTCAAATGCGACCGGTTTCCCGGGCCAGGGGGCTTTGCACTTAACCTGATGTTTTCGGTTTTGCCTCAGACCCTAGCTGTGGGAGGGCAACCGGAGGCGCATGATGAGTGTTCACCGCAATCTGGACGGTAATCTGCCGATGTCGCAAAGCGCGGCATTCATGGTCAGCTATCTGGATGCGCTCACCCTTGTCGAGCGCCTGCACCGCCTGTTGCTTGACGTGATCAAGGACGAATTCGAACGGCTGGGCGTGCTCGAGATAAATCCCGTGCAGGCGCTGCTTCTGTTCAACATCGCCGATAACGAGGTGACGGCGGGCGAACTGAAGTCGCGCGGCTATTATCAAGGCAGCAACGTCAGCTACAACCTCAAGAAGATGGTCGATCTGGGCTACATGCACCACCAGCGGTGCGAGATCGACCGCCGCTCGGTCAGGGTGCGGCTGACCGACAAGGGCCGCCGCACCCGCGAAATCGTCGCGCGCCTCTTTGCGACCCATGCCGAAGGGCTGATCGCGCGCAGCGTGATCGACGCAGGCGGGATGCAGGACATCGTGGACAGCCTGCGCCGGATCGAACGCTACTGGTCCGATCAGATCCGCTACATCTACTGACGGCCCGGCCCTACCAGTGGCCGGTGTTCGCCATGCTGGCCCAGGGTTCTGCGGGTGGCTTCGCCTTGCCGGCCTGCAGAAGCTCGATCGAGATGTTGTCGGGCGAACGGACGAAGGCCATATGCCCGTCGCGCGGGGGGCGGTTGATCGTCACGCCATGGTCCATCAGGGTCTGGCACATGGCGTAGATGTCATCGACTTCATAGGCCAGATGGCCGAAATGCCGACCGTCGGAAGGAAGCCCCTCGTCTCCGTCCCAGTTGTAGGTCAGCTCGACCGGCGCGTCTTCCTGACCCGGAGGGGCCATGAAGATGAGCGAGAAACGCCCCTGATCGTTGTCGTAACGACGGATCTCGGTCATGCCGAGCAGTTCGTAGAACGCTTTCGACTTTTCCAGATCCTTCACGCGGACCATCGTGTGCAGGTATTTCAGTCCCATCGGGCGCCTCCCTCTTGCGATGCTTCCGGTGGTATCATGCTGGTCAGCGGTGACCACCCCTATCAGAAGCTTGACCGAAGCCCGACATTCATCCGCAGGTCCTGCTTTTCGAACAAGGGAATGTTGCTGTCGGTGCGCGAGGCCTCAAGCGTCAGCGTCGGCTCGAACCCGTAGAAGTTGATCTGCGGGACGGCCACGGTTGCGCGAATGGCCTGCCGAAAATCCTGCCGTCCATCGAAGGAAAAGGCCGAACCGGGATAGTCGCGATACTCCAGATCGGCCCCCAGGGTCAGACGCATTCCCCCAAGGGGCTGGGCGAAGTCGTATTGAGCCTGGACAAGCGCCCCCTGGTATCCAAGATCGAGGATGTCGGTCGCAGCCTCGCGCAGCGTCAGCGATAACATGGTGCGATTCGCCCTGTCATCGAGGATCGTCCAGCGACTGCGCAGGCCGTAGGTGGGAAATTCGGCATTGTCGGTCAGTCGCTCGTTCCATTCGACGAAGCCTTGCAGGGCAAGCCGCTGTCGGTCGGTCAACGCCCAGTCGCGCTCATAGCTCAGCGTGGCGAACTGGGTATAGGGGTCGCCGCCATACCATGTCCGGCCGAGGCTGCCCGACAGCGTCTGCAAGGCGGTCCCCGGGGCGACCTGCCAGCGATGGGTCAGGCCCAGCGAAAGATGAAGATCCGCAAAATCGCTGCCGCGTGCGTTGGGGGCCATGTCGCGCGCTGTGGCCGAAAGGGTATAGGTCCGGCCCTGGAGCTGGAAATTGGCAAAAGTCGCGGCGTTCGGGGTATGGGCGAGCCGGTAGGTGATGCTGGTCCCGGCACTGTACTGGATACCGGACAGGGCCCGCGCCTCACCGCCGAGGATGAATTCGAAGGGAAGGCCGGGCAGCATGATCGTCTCGGTCGCGCTGCCGCTGTTGACGTTCGACGACGGCGAGATGCCGAAGTTAAGCTGGATATTGAGGGGGTTGCGGTCCCTGACCAACCGGTAATCGGCCGCGACCCCGGCCACCGCGGCGGCGTCCGGCGCGTCCTGCCGGGCGCGGCGCAGCCAGATCTGCGACAGGGTGTACTGCCCAAGCCGGGCATGGCCGAGTGCCGCAAGCCGGGCCGCCTCATAGGCCAGCGGGCCAGAGGATTGCCGCCACGCATCCGAGGCCGTTGCAATCGCCGCCGCGTCATCCCCCCGCAAGAGATGAGACTGTGCGGCAATCAGCAGCGCCTCGGCATCCGTCGGGTCGCGGGCCAGCAGCGCCTCGGCGATCAGCGCGGCGTCAGCCGCCAGTCCCTCCGCCACCAGCGCATGCCCGATCTGTCGCATGCCGGCTGCATCGGTGGCGATCTGCGAGACGGCTGATTGAGCGGCCGCCGTGGCAAGCCATGCAGCAACCAGCAGGCGAAACAATACTCTTGCGCGTTTCATCACCGATAGACGATGAACCCGCCGGTTTCCTGCGCCGTCACGCCGCTGAACCGCGGATCCTGACTTTCGACCACGAAGACACCGACGATTTCGGACGCATCCTGCCCGCCGATGATGGCGTAATACATCCCCTCCTCATAGGGACGGACACTGCCGTCATCGTTGACGGTCAGGCTTTGAATTCCGGCGCTGATCTCTCCGTTCGGCGTCAGGGCGCCCGGCCCGATCACGAAGCGCAAGGTGGGCAGTACCAGTTCACCCTCGCCGCCGAGGGGGATGGCGTTTCCGTCGATGTCGAAGGCCTCGCGGTTGGTGATGGTGCCCCGCACCCCGGCGCCGTCGTTGAAATCCTCGAAGTCGATTGAGATGTTCACATCGCCGCGCGTGAATTCCTGACCCGCCGCACCGTCAAAGACACGCTGGCCGGCATAGGTGCCGTCATAGGTCGCAAACCCCGTCGTCGGCAGGTTCACGCCACCGCTCCGCTCATAGACGAAGCCGCCGAACCCGTATCCGACATAGGACCCGGTCCGCACGATCGCGAATTGCGACACCGGGACGCGTTCGCCATTCACCACGGTCGTATTGCGGCTCACGCCGTAGATCGTGCGATACTGCAGTTGTTCCACGGGTCGTCCGGTCACCGCGTCGAACGCCGTGGGGTTGGACTCGTAGACCGCAAAGCCGCCCATGCTGCTGACCGCTTCGCCGCGCGAGTAGATGTTGGCGCCATCGAAGGCGAGGTTGTCGACGAAGAACTGGTCCGTCCGCGCGTCATAGGCAACGTCACGAACGAAGCCGCCACCCTGATCGTCGGTCGCCTCGAAGCGCAGGATGCCGCGCGATGCCGTGGGCTCGGCCGTGCCGGGGGGAAGGTCCGGTCCGGCGATCGAGCCACCGTCACCATCGCCACCGCCCGGGATCTCATCCTCATTGAAAAAAGGCTGGCCATCGCCACAGGCAGCGAGCAGCCCGACGGCAGCGACCAGTGGAAGAATGCGGTTCATGGATCGACGCCCCGTTAAGACAACCTTGCCGGGTCGTTGTCCGTTGTTGACGGGCATGGAGTCAACAGGTGCCGCAATCACGACAAGGCAGGGCGTGGTGTCGATGGCACGGCGCAGTGGCCTTGCAGTCATGCCCGCACCAGATAAAGTGTTCACACCTCGGCACGCCCCAAGGAGAAGCCCATGCCACTGACCCCCGAGCAAGAGGCCGAGATAGCCGAGCAGCGCGCGCAGACGCGTCCAACCCTGCGCGCCGTGGCGGAAGGGGCCGAGCGTCATCTCTATATCGCCCATCCCGTGCTTGATCACGGATTCGTCCGGATGGTCGACTATATGGGCGATGACGCCGCGATCTGTCAGGCGGCGCGGGTGTCCTACGGGCGGGGGACCAGGTCGGTGCAGAATGACGAGGGGCTGATCCGCTACCTCATGCGGCACTGGCATTCGACGCCGTTCGAGATGTGCGAGGTCAAGCTGCATGTGAAGCTGCCCGTTTTCGTCGCACGGCAATGGATCAGGCACCGGACGGCCAATGTGAACGAGTATTCGGCACGTTATTCGATCCTCGATCGCGAGTTCTACATCCCCGAGGCGACGCATCTTGCCGCCCAGAGCACCATCAACAATCAGGGTAGGGGCGAAAGCTTGACGGAAGGTGAAGCAGCGCGCGTCCTGGACTGGCTGAGAGAGGATGCGGCGCGCGCCTATGACCATTACGAGGCGATGATCAGCCAGGAGGGGCAGCAGGGGCTGGCACGCGAACTGGCGCGGATGAACCTTCCTGCCAACATCTACACGCAGTGGTACTGGAAGGTCGATCTGCACAACCTCTTCCATTTTCTGCGCCTGCGCGCCGATTCCCATGCGCAATACGAGATCCGGGTCTATGCCCAGGCGATCGCGCGGATCGTGGCGGACTGGGTGCCTGCCGCCTGGGGAGCCTTCGCCGATTACCGGCTGGGCGGGGTGACGCTGTCGGAAAAGGGGGTCGCCTGTCTGAAGCGGCGGCTGGCGGGTGAGGTCGTGACGCAGGAAGGCTCGGGCATGAGCAAGGGGGAGTGGCGGGAGTTCGTGGAGATCTGGGGTGGGTAAGGCGGGGTTAACCCCGCCATTTCCCGACGATTTGCGGGGTGAACCCCCCCCTACGGGGCTGCGATCCTTGCACGAGGTCGGCAAACCTGTTAAGGAGGCAAAATGAAGATCCTCATTCTTTACGCGAGCACGGTACTTGTGTTCCTTGCCCTCGACGCGGTGATGCTCACGCGCTTCATGAAGCCGTTGTTCGAGCGGCACATCGGTCATCTCATGTTGACCGAGATCCGGTTGTTGCCTGCGGCGCTGTTCTACCTCGTGTTCATTGCCGGCGTCGTCTGGCTGGTCTCGTTTCCGGCCCTTCGGGCAGGCGCCCCCCTTCAGGCGCTGATCGGGGGGGCGGTGATCGGGGCCATGGCCTATGGCACCTATGAATTCACGAGCTATGCGATCATGCGGGACTGGCATCCGTCCATGGTGGCGGCGGATGTCCTTTGGGGGACCGTGCTGACCGGTGTCTCGGCCTGGGCCGGTGTGGCGATCACCCGTGCCGTGGTGCCAGGGCTGACCGGCTAGGCGGCGGCCGGTCAGGCCTTGCGAAGATTGCCGGCCATCTTGCGACCGTCGCGCCCTTCGACAAGGTCGAAGTCGATCTTGTCGTTGTCGGCCAGTCCGGTCATTCCGGCCTGTTCGACGGCCGAGATATGGACAAAGATATCCTTGCCGCCGTCATCCGGCGCGATGAACCCGTAACCCTTGGTCGTGTTGAACCACTTGACCGTCCCGCTGGGCATTGCCTACTCCTTCGTCGTCGTCGCAGGGGCCCGACACTGCGGCGGTCTGCGCCGCAACATGTCGGACCGGGGCCGCCTGTCAACGATCGACAAGAACGACCGACCCGCAGCCCCTGGGCCGGAAGCTATGCGGAGACCTGAAAAAGGCAAATGACAAGGCCGCATGGGGGCCTGCCTGCGCGGCATATGCACAAGGAAGAGGCACAGATGAAGGTCTACGGGCTGAAGAACTGCGATACCTGCCGCAGGGCACTATCCGAACTGCGCGCCGCGGGGCTTGCGCCGGAGATGATCGACATCCGCGCCGATGGAATCGCCGAGGCCGATCTGGCCGCCATTGTCGCGGCTTTCGCGGCCGGGGCGGTGAACCGCGCGTCCACGACCTGGCGCAACCTTCCGGACGACGTGCGGCAAGGCGATCCGGCTACCTTGATCGCAGCGCATCCCACGCTGCTCAAGCGGCCGGTGATCCTTCATGACGGCACCTGGTACCAGGGCTGGAATGCCGCAGTGAAGGCAAGCCTGATCGGCAGGTAGTAGTGCCTTGCGATCTGCCGACGGCACCCCGGAGGCGGGCGCCCAAGGAACATCCTCCCGCACGCGCCTTCAATCGACTTGCGATGCTGCGCTTGTCCCTTTCAGGTCCGGCGGTGTCGCTTCCGACGACAACTGTGCCACGACCTCGGTCAGCGACAGCGTCGTCGAGCGCTGTTCACCCAGCCTGCGCAGGCTGACCGTGCGCTCGGTCACTTCGCGCGCGCCGATGGCAAGGATCGCCGGCACCTTGGCCAGCGAATGCTCGCGGACCTTGTAGTTGATCTTCTCGTTGCGGGTATCGGCCGCAGCCCTTACTCCGGAGGCCGTCAGGGCGGCCACCACCTCGGCGACATAACCATCCGCCTCGGACACGATCGACGCCACGACGACCTGCCTTGGCGCCAGCCAAAAGGGCAGCTTGCCGGCATGTTCCTCGATCAGGATGCCGATGAAGCGCTCGAAACTGCCCAGCGTCGCGCGGTGCAGCATGACGGGGCGGTGCTTGGCCCCGTCGGCGCCGATATAGCTCGCGTCCAGCCGCTCGGGCAGGACGAAATCCACCTGCAGCGTGCCGCATTGCCAGTCACGCCCGATGGCATCGGTCAGCACGAATTCCAGCTTCGGCCCGTAGAATGCCCCCTCGCCGGGGTTGAGGATATAGTCATAGCCCGCCGCCCGCGTCGCATTGGCCAGCGCGCTTTCGGCCCGGTCCCAGACCTCGTCCGATCCGGACCGCTTTTCGGGCCTGTCCGAGAACTTGATCTTGAAGCTCTCGAACCCGAGGTCGCGGTAGATGTCGGACAGGAAGGCGATGAACTTCTCGGTCTCTGCCTCGATCTGGTCCTCGGTGCAGAAGATATGGGCATCGTCCTGCGTGAAGCCGCGCACCCGCATGATGCCATGCAGCGCGCCCGACGGCTCGTATCTGTTGCACGAGCCGAATTCGGCCATGCGCAGCGGCAGGTCGCGGTAGCTTTTCAGCCCCGAGTTGTAGATCTGCACATGGCAGGGGCAGTTCATGGGTTTGAGTGCGTTGATCGCCTTTTCGCGGGCGTGGTCCTCGTCGACCTCGACGATGAACATATGCTCCTGATACTTTTCCCAATGCCCGCTCGCCTCCCACAGCTTGCGGTCCACCACCTGCGGGGTGTTCACCTCGACATAGCCACCCTTGCGCTGCTGGCGGCGCATGTAGTCCTGCAATGTGGTGTAGATCGTCCAGCCATT
>JAFIEN010000098.1 GCA_020832515.1 Rubellimicrobium sp.
TTCTGGTCCGTTCTGATCCGTTCGGGCCAATCTAGGGGCCGGACGGCCGGTTCACCAGCCCCGCGACACGCGGGCCGGCAGGGATTCGCCGGTCAAGGCCCCCATCAGGCGGGGCCGGCGCGTCGCAATTCGGGGTGCTGCGCCGCGCCCAGCACATGAGCCGCGCCATGCAGGACATGGCTGGCACGCCCGACGATCAGCGGGTCCGGCGGCGCGACGACCGACAGATCCTTGTCAGGGTAATCGAGATTCGACAGGAAATGCCGCATGCAGTTCAGCCGCGCCCGCTTCTTGTCGTTCGACTTGACCACCGTCCAGGGCGCATCGGCCGTGTCGGTGTAGAAGAACATCGCCTCTTTCGCCTCGGTATAGTCGTCCCATTTGTCGAGGCTGGCCTTGTCGATCGGCGACAGCTTCCAGCGCTTCAGCGGATCCGTCTCGCGCGCGATGAAGCGCCTGCGCTGTTCGTCCTGCGTGACCGAGAACCAGTATTTGAACAGCCTGATGCCCGAACGCACCAGCATCCGTTCAAGCTCGGGCGCCTCGCGCATGAATTCGAGGTATTCGTTGGGCTGGCAGAAGCCCATGACCCGTTCGACCCCGGCGCGGTTGTACCAGGAGCGGTCGAAGAACACGATCTCGCCCCTCGTCGGCAGGTGCTCGATATAGCGCTGGAAGAACCACTGCCCGGTCTCCTTCTCGCCGGGCTTGGTCAGGGCAACGACGCGCGCATAGCGGGGGTTCAGATGCTCCATGAAGCGCTTGATCGTGCCACCCTTGCCTGCGGCATCGCGCCCCTCGAACAGGATGACGAACTTCTGCCCCGTTTCCTGCGCCCAGAGCTGCACCTTCAGAAGTTCGGCCTGCAGCCGTGCCTTCTCGGCCTCGTAGGCGCGCACCGGCATGAGGGGCAATTCCGGATGGCTGCGTCGCCCAACCCGTCGGCGCCCCGCATCCGGCGACAGCGGAGCAATCGCGGCATCAGCTCTGGTCATGTCTTCCGGCATCGGACCCCCCTCATCTGGCATGGGTCCAAGCGTAACGAAATTGTGACGCCGCGGCCTTGATTCACATCAACTCTGCCGCCGCTCGCGCCGCAGATGCGCGCGGTAGAGCATCGGTGCCAGCACATGGTCGTACAGCCCGCAGGCCGCCTGCCGTATCCCCGGCAGCCCGACCAGTCGCGCAAGCCAGCGCGTTCGGGGCATCTGCTGCCAGAGCACGAGGAACGCCGGAATGCCCGACAGAAGCTGGCCGTCGTGCATGACATGAAGCCTGCGTGCAGCCGCGTCCCTGCTCAGTCCCAGTGCCTCGGCCTTCTCCAGGCCATCGAACCGAAGCGGCAGCGCGTCGCGCTCGGCCATGCGGCGGTAGTGCCCGATCTCGGTTCTGCAGACCGGGCAGTCTGCATTGTAAAGGACATGGGTCACTTCGTCTTTCATGCTTTGGGACATAGCCTCGCGCCGCTTGCCGAACAGGGCTGCGACCTCATGTCGGGCCATTCCGATGCGAGAAGTCGCAGCAGCGAGCGATTGCGCGCGCGCGTCGCTTTGGCCATACTGCCACCGAGGCAAAGCACCCGAAGAGGCGGCGCAAGGACGGGTCACGACCCGCAAGACCGCCCGGTCCCGAGCGAGAGGTATCCAATGCGCAACCTGCTGTCCCTGACCGCGATCGTCTTGCTTGCAGCCTGTGCCGGTGGCGTGTCGGGCGATGTCGGCCGGGCCTGCATGGATGCCGGCCGCCAGGCCGCGACGCCGGCGCTGTGTTCCTGTGTCCAGCGGTCGGCAAGCCAGACGCTGAGCGCGCAAGAGCAGCGGCGCGCGGCGCGGTTTTTCTCCGACCCCCAGCGGGCGCAGGATACGCGCCAGTCGCCGCGCCCCGCGGACCGGACCTTCTGGCAGCGCTACCGTGCCTTCGTGGCCCATGCAGAAGCAAGCTGCGGGTCGTTCACCACCTGAGCCGGGCATCCAGGCTGACGTCCCGGGGGTTTCATGGGGGGCGGTATCTAACGGGGTTTGACGCGACGGGAAACCCCGAAGGCGCAGTGCTCAGTCCCCATGCCCGTGATGGTGCCCGTGATCGTGCCCGTGATCGTCCCCGTGATGGTGATGCCCATGGGCATGGCCGGTCATCCGGTCCGGATCGACGGGCACCTCGATCGTCACCTCGCCTGCGGTCTCGAAGATCAGGGTGACCGGGACAAGGCTGCCGTCTTCGAACGGGGCGGTCAGGCCGAGGAACATGACGTGATGCCCGCCGCGTTCCATCACGATCTTGCCATCCGCGGGAAGGTCGAACCCCTCCTCGACATGCATCATTCGCATCACGCCGTCTGCGTCTTCCTCGTGGGTGTGCAGTTCCACCCGTTCGGCCGCTGGCGAGGCGACGCCGATCAGGCGGTCGTCGGGGCCGCCGTGGTTGTGGATCACCATGAAGGCCGCGCCCGATATGGCCTGGGCACCGGAAGAGATGGCATAGGCATCATGCACCTCGATACCATCCGTCTCATGATCATGGGCAAGGGCAGGCAGGGCGATCAGCATGGAAAGCGCGGTCGCGCGCAGCGAAACTCTGGTCAACATCTGTTGCTCCGGGTCTGAATTTTCAGGGTTGGACGTTCAGACCCAAAGCGGCGGCCCCCGGGCAAATGGCACAAGACAAGTCCGGCCTCCGACCTGTGCGACGGCGTCGTGACCGCCTGTGTCGGCCGGACGCGAGACCCGCCGGACGCCCGACGCGGGCAATGCCGCGGCAAGGGCAAGGCCCAGCACCGCCTCGGGACAGGGATGTGGCGGTCCGACCGGCGTCCCTTCGGCATCGACGGCGACCATCAGGTAACTGCCGGCGATGCACAGCTCCACCATGCCGGCGACGCCTGCCTGACCGCGGGCAAGCGCCATCTGCTGCGACGTCAGCCCCAGCACGACAACAAGGAATATCCGCACCAACCGCATTCTGCCCGAGGCTCTAGCACGGCCGCGTCGCGGGACGAAAGCGACAGCATGCCGCCCCACGAAAAAGGCCCGCGCCAGAATGGCCGGGCCTTCGCGGTTTAGCCACCGAGGCCGGACCCGCCCCGCCTATCCGAAGATCTGCATGAAGTCGGATCGTCCTTCAGGCACGGGCATCAGTCACGTGTCTCAGGCGTCGGTCGAGACTTTCACGATCTCGCGCTTGATCTTGAGCGCCTCGGCCGACAGGTCGCCGTCCTTGGCTTTGGCAAGGAAGGCGTCCAGCCCGCCACGATGGTCCACCGACCGCAGGGCGGCATTGGTGATGCGCAGGCGGAAGCTGCGTCCCAGCGTCTCCGACGCAAGCGACACATCCTGCAGGTTCGGCAGGAACCGGCGGCGGGTCTTGTTGTTGGCATGGCTCACGGAATTGCCCGACATCGGGCCCGTTCCGGTCAGATCGCAGCGGCGCGACATGGTGTTCGTCCTTCGGCTTCGGGCGGGCCCGTCAGAGGACCTGCCATCTCAAACAGAACAGGGCCGCAAAGCGCGGCCCGCAAATTCGATTGGCAGCAGTTACGGGGTTTCCCCATCCGCGTCAAGCCGCCGCGACACCGCGGTCCTGCCGTCACACCCGTCAGCCTGCGCCCCCGCAGATGACGCGGGGCGCGTGTGGCCCAGCGGCGCAAGGAGCGGCGCGATCGTCCGTGCCGCGGCCTCGTTCGGGGACAGATCGCCCGCCGCCACCGCCGCCTCCATCCGCGCAAGCCCATCCTTCAGCCGCGGATCGCCCGCCAGCACGGCCAGCATCTCGGCCCGCAATTCCTCGTGAAACCAGTGTCTTGCCTGCTCGGCCCGAACTTGCTGCCAGATACCTTGCGCCCTGCGCCATCCCGCCAGATCCTCGACCGCCGCCCAGGCGGCCGCGATCCCGTCGCCCGTCGCGGCCGAGACGGTCATGGCTAGCGGATAGCCCTCCGGGTCCTGCGACCGGCGCCGCATCAGCCGCAGCGCCCCGGCGTAATCGCCGCAGGTCCGCAGCGCCTCGGACTTCAGGGCGCCATCGGCCTTGTTGACCAGCACGATGTCGGCCATCTCCATGATCCCGCGCTTCACGCCCTGCAATTCGTCCCCGCCGGCAGGCGCAAGCAGCAGAAGGAAGATGTCCGACAGCGCCGCGACGGCGGTTTCGGACTGGCCGACCCCGACCGTTTCGATGATCACCACATCGAAACCGGCCGATTCGCAAAGTGCCACCGCCTCGCGCGTGCGGCGGGCGACACCGCCAAGCTGCGTCTGGCTGGGCGAGGGGCGGATGAAGGCAAGCGGATCGCGGCTCAGACGTTCCATCCGGGTCTTGTCGCCAAGGATCGACCCGCCCGACCGGGCCGATGACGGATCGACCGCAAGGACGGCCACACGCAGCTTGCGCCCGGTGAGGTGCAGCCCCAGCGCCTCGATGAAGCTCGACTTGCCCACGCCGGGCGTGCCGGTCAACCCCAGCCGCAGCGCCTGCCGTCCGGCCGATGGCGGCATGGCCGCCAGCCGTTCCAGCAGCCTGCGCGCCTCGACCCGGTGATCGGCCCGCCCGCTTTCGACCAGCGTGATCGCGCGGGCCAGTGCCCGTCGATCCCCCCCGGCCAGCGCATCGGCAAGCGCCTCGATCTTCATGGACTGTCCCCTTTGCCACCTTCTGACGCCCGCCGCCCGACCTGTCCAGCCCCGGGGCGGCGCAGAGGCGCGCTGATGCGATCTGATGGAAAGCGGCCTTGCGAAAGGCATCCCGACATTGCGATATGCGCGGGCAGGCCGCGTCGAGGAGGGTGCGGCCCGTCGATTGCTGCGCTCGGCCCTTGCGTTCGGCCGGGCGTGACATTGTCGGATCGGCCGAGGGTGAGGACGCCAGGCACATGCGCCATGCATGGCGCGAAGGTGCAACTCCGGAACGGCTCCGCACACCGCCCCCTCATGGAAAGGAAAGAGAATGTTCATCGGCACCAATGTCTATGGCTGGACCCAGATCGCCCGCGCCGAGGGCCGCGATTTCGACCGCGCCCGCGCGATGGCCGACGCCAAGGCCGCTGGTCTGACCGGATGGGAAGACGCCGTGCGCAGCGCCGATGACGTGGCCGGCATCGCCGCCGACGCGCAGGCCGCGGGGCTTGCCATGCGCTCGGCCTATGTCTTCGGCACCTTCCACACCGAGGCGGCGGCCAGGGCCTCGACCGAGACCGCGCTGGCCATCGCCGCGGCGATGATGCCGCATGGCGTGACGCGCTTCATCTCGAACCCCGATCCGCTGCCGGGCGGCGCGCTGAAGTCGGATGCCGAACTGCGGGTGCAGGCGAAGGCGTTGCAGGCGCTTGGGGAACAGCTGGCAAAGCTGGGGGCCGAACTTCTGTTCCACACCCATGCGCCCGAGATGCAGGCCAGCGCGCGCGAGTTTCACCACATGCTCGCCGCGACCGATCCTGCGGCGGTCAAGCTGTGCCTGGATGTTCATTGGGTCTATCGGGGGACCGGTGATTCGATGGTGGCGCTCGAAGACATCATCCGCCTCTATGGCCCCCGCATCTCGGAATTGCACCTGCGCCAGTCCAAGGGCGGCGTCTGGGACGAGACGGTGGGCGACGGCGATCTCGATCTTGCGACCGTGGCCGGGATGCTGGCCGAGCGCGCGGTCAAGCCGCTGATCGTGCTGGAACATGCCTATGAGGAAGGCACGCCCCGCACGATGGACCCGGTTGCCGCCCATGCTGCCTCGGTCGCCTATGTCACTGGCCTCTTCGGCGGGATTGCGGGGTAAATCATGCGTGTGCTTCTGATAGGCGCGGGCGCCATCGCCCATCACCATGCCGCCGCCGCCCGCCTTCTGCCGGGTGCCGCGATCCTTGCAGCCGACCCCTCGCCCGAGGCGCGCGCGAAATTCGCCGAGGCCTTTCCCGAGGCGACGCTCTACGACACGCCCGAGGCGATGCTTGCCGCCGCCCCTGCTGGCCCCGAGGATATCGCCCTTGTCGCCGTGCCGCCCTGGCTGCACGAGCCGATGGCGGTCATGGCCTTTGCGGCCGGCTTCCACGTGCTTTGCGAAAAGCCGCTGGCCCGTGACCTGCCCGAACTTGACCGCATCCTTGCGGCCGGGGCTGCGGCGGGCAAGTTGCTTGGCGATTGCTGCATCCGCTTCAACGCCCAGCCTGCCATGGCCGCGGCGCGCGACATCGTCGAGGGCGGCGAGCTGGGCCCCCTCAACCTTGTGCGCATGATCAATCGCATTCCCCGGATGCGGCCCGGCGTCGAATACCAGCCCGCCAGCCGCTGGTTCATCAACCGCGAAAAGGCGGGCGGCGGGGTGCTGATGGACTGGGCCGTCTATGACATCGCGATGCTGTTCGACGTGTTGCGCCCCACCGCCGTCACCCTTCGCGCCGCGATGACGGGCGGGGTCGAAGGCCGGGACGACCCGCCCGACCATCCGGTCGAGGTCGAAAGCCACGCGGCGGCCTTCATGGAGCTCACGCTGCCCGGCGGCCAGACCGTCCCCCTGCTCTACGAGCGCGCCAATGGCGTGAACGGCCCGCAATTGCACGAACTGTCGGTCGAGGGCCGCAACGGGGGCCTCTCATGGCAATGGCTGCCACCCTACGAGGACGACACCGCAACCCTGACCCGCCATGTCGATGCAGGCGGCAAGGTGGAACAGGTGGTCGAGCGCATCCCGATGGGCGACCACCCGCATTTCCACCATCAGCCGCTTCTGGCCTTCGCCGATCGCGTCCGGGGCCTGCCGTCCTCCGCGCTGACCGAGGCCGAGATCCGTTTCCGCCTTGGCGTGATCCGGGCGATATACGAGGTGGCCGACGGTGAAGCCGCCGTCACCCTGACCCTGGCGGATCCGTCCTGATCCACCCTTTCCCCCCCGCGCCCTGTCCGCTCTGGTTTCGTCCCCATGGGGGCATCCCGGGGTGGTTGGGGCCCCCCCGCTCTTGCTTCGACGCCCCGATGATGTGATCCACGCTGCCCTGCGCGCCGTAAATCCCGGGCAAACTGTTCAGGAGACTGCAATGCCCGGCACCAGAACCCTTCGCGTCGCGACGATCCTTGTGGGGGCGCTGGGCGCCGGACCACTTGCCGCCGATACATTCGCGCCCGTCACCGACCAGAGCGAATTCGTCGCCCTGGTCGAAGGGCGCGAACTCAGGCTTGGCGCCCTGGGCATCACGCTTCGCGTTCTGCCCGACGGCCAGATCGAGGGGCGCGCCGCCGGTTGGCCCGTCAACGGAAACTGGACCTGGCAAGAGGGCTACTTCTGCCGCGAAATGGACTGGAGCGGGACACCCATCCCCTTCAACTGCCAACTCGTCGAAGCGCAAGGCGACTCGCGTCTGCGTTTCACCGTCGATCGCGGCGAAGGCGATGCGGCGTCCTTCAACCTGCGCTGAGGGTCAGAAGTCGACCGCTATTCCCCGTCGCTCCCAATCGCCGTAGCGCACCGGCTCGGGTCCGTCACGCCCACCCAACTCCGTAGGAAGCGGTTGCGGTGGCGCAGCCCTGCGCCGCGCCTCGGCCTCGGCCAGGGCGCGCCGGGCTGCGGGTGGCAGATCGTCCGGGTAACCCTCGACGTTCCCGGCCGCCCCCGGGGGCCTGCCCGAGGGTTGCGATGCCGCCGCAGTTTCGGACCCGGCATCGCCCGAAAGCGGTGACACACCGGGATGTTCGGTCGGGGGCGAAGGTCGATCACTCATGGCGGGTTCCTTGCGCGGCCTGCCTTGCTGATATACGGCGCGGCGATGGCCCGACAAGCATCCACGACAAGCATCCCCGACATGACCTCCGAGCGCAGCGACCGCGGCGTCGGACCCCGGCGGGCCGCCCTTGCGCTGATCCAGTCCGTGACGGCTGACGGGCGGCTTCTGTCCGAAACGGCGACCCTGACGCCGCTTGCCGCACTTTCCGCGCCCGATCGCGCACGGGCGCAGCGGCTTGCCCTGCAGACCCTGCGCTGGCTTGACCGGGCGGACGACTGGCTGAAGCCCTGTCTGCGCAAACCGCCGCCGCTTGCGGTGATGAACGCCCTGCGCCTTGGCGCGGTCGAGATCGGTCAGGGTGCGGCTGCGCATGGTGTCGTCAACGACATCGTGACCATCGTGGGCGCCGTCAAGCGCACCGCCCAGTTCCGCGGTCTGGTCAACGCGGTCCTGCGTCGTCTGGGCCGGGATGGCCCGGCCGCATGGGACCTGCTCGACATCCCCCGCCTGCCGATGTGGCTGCGCGTGCCGCTGGTCGACGCCTGGGGCGATGCGGCCATGTCCGCGATGGAACGGGCGCATGCCGCGGGTGCGCCGCTTGACCTGACGGCGAAGGGCGATCCGGCCGAAGTGGCGGCGATCACGGGCGGGACCCTTCTGCCGACCGGCAGCGTGCGGCTGGCCGATGCAGGTCAGGTCTCGGCGCTGCCGGGCTATGCGGAAGGGCTGTGGTGGGTGCAGGATGCCGCCGCCGCCCTGCCTGTGCGCCTCATGGCCCCCCGGCCGGGTGAGCGGGTGATCGACCTTTGCGCAGCACCCGGTGGCAAGACCCTGCAACTGGCCGCCGCCGGGGCGCAGGTGACGGCGGTCGATGCCTCGGCGGCCCGGATGACGCGCCTGTGCGACAACCTTGCCCGGACGGGGCTTGTCGCCCGGACGCTGGTCGCCGATGCCCGTGACATCACCGAAGGCGGCTACGATAACGTGCTTCTGGACGCGCCCTGTTCCGCGACCGGCACGATCCGCCGCCACCCCGACCTGCCCCATGCGCGCGACGGCCGCGAGATCGCGGAACTGGTCGCCCGGCAGACCCGGATGATCGACCATGCCCTGACCCTGCTGCGCCCGGGTGGGCGGCTGGTCTACTGCACCTGCTCGCTCCTGCCCGACGAGGGCGAGGCGCAGATCGCCGCTGCCCTGCAGCGCCACCCGGGTCTTGCGATCCTGCCGCCGGATCCCACCCTGCCGGGGATCGAGCCCGGCTGGCTTTCGCCCGAAGGCGGGCTGCGTCTGCGCCCCGATCACTGGGCCGGGATCGGGGGGATCGACGGCTTTTACATCGCCCGGCTGCAGAAGCCTGCGTGAGGCGGCACCCGATCCCATGCGCGAAAGCCCGCGTGACAGCGGCCGGCGCCGCCCCTATCCTTCGCTTCAACCAAGGCCCGAGCAGGGCTCGGACGGCATGAGGCGCGAGAGCTTGTCCCACAGCCCGACATGGACCGCGCGACGCCGGGGCCTGATGGACCGGCTTCATGCCCGCATCGCGGCCCGCAAGGCGCAGGCCGTGGCCCTGCGCGGCGATCCCGAACCGCGGCTGATCGGGCAATACCATCGCGGCCAGCAGCTTGTCGCAGGCACCTTCCTTCTGGACGGCCTGCTGATCGAGGCCCCCCGCCGCTCGATCTGGGAGATCGGCGGCACGCCCGGCCCCGATGCCATCGCGCTTCATGGCTTTCGATGGCTGGACGACCTTGCCGCCCTGGGCGATGTGCCCGCCCGCGCCCGCGCCCAGTCATGGGTCGGGGACTGGATCGCGCGGTTCGGCCGCGGTTCGGGGCCGGGCTGGACCCCCGCGCTGACCGGCCAGCGCATCCTGCGCTGGATCACCCATGCCGCCTTCTTGCAGAAGGGCGTCGAAGCCGAGGATATCGTCCGCTTTCGCAAAAGCCTGTCGGCACAGGCCCTTTTCCTTGCGCGCCGCTGGCGTTCGGCACGGGCCGGCCTTCCCCGGTTCGAGGCACTGGCAGGGCTGATCGAAGCGGCCATCGTGCTTGAGGGGATGGAGGGGCATCTGCCCCCCGCGGTGGCGGCTCTTGCCCGTGACTGCGACTCGCAGATCGGGCCGGACGGCGCCATCGTCACGCGCAATCCCGAGGAACTGCTTGAAATCCTGTTCCTTCTGACCGGCATCGCGCAAAGGTTGACCGAGGCGGGCCGGACCGCGCCCACCCCGGTGACCGAGGCGATCGCGCGTGTGGCGCCGCTTCTGCGCGGGCTCAGACATTCAGACGGTGGGCTTGCGCGGTTCCATGGCGGCGGGCGTGGTGTCGAGGGGCGGCTCGATCACGCGCTGGCCCTTGCGGGCCGGCGGCGGCGTGCGCCTGCGGGTATCTACATGGGATTTACCCGAATGGCGGCGGCGCGCACCACCGTCATCATCGATGCCGCCGCCCCGCCAACGGGGTCCGCCTCGGTCGAGGCACATGCCTCGACCCTTGCGCTGGAACTGACCTCGGGTCGGCGTCCGCTTGTGGTGAACTGCGGTGCGGGCGCCGGCTTCGGCCCGGACTGGCGCCGGGCTGGACGGGCGACGCCCAGCCATTCCACCCTTGGGATCGACGGCCATTCATCGTCCCGGCTGGGCCCGCCCGGACGTGGGGCATGGTCGGCGCAGGAGTGGCTGACCGACATCCCTGCCCGCGTCATCTGCGAGGCCACGCCGCTGATGGACGGGCTGCGGTTCGAACTGGCCCATGACGGCTGGGCGCAGTCGCATGGGCTGACCCATGCGCGTATCCTCGAACTGACCGAGGATGGCCGCTCCCTTGCGGGCGAAGACATGCTGACGACGCTTGGCCCCGAAGACGAGGCCAGGTTCGACAGGACGCTCGCGCAGTCGGGCCGGTTCGGCATCGCCTTTGCCGTCCGCTTCCATCTGCACCCCGATGTCGAGGCCGCGACCGATCCGGCCGGCACGGTCGTCTCGCTGATCCTGCCCAGCGGCGAGGCATGGGTCTTCTGGCAAGAAGGCGCGGGGCGCATGACGCTTGAACCCTCGGTCTATTTCGAAAGGGGCCGCCTCAGGCCGCGCCCGACGCAACAGGTGGTTTTATCCGGCCTCGCGATATCCTATGCGACGCGCGTGCGCTGGACGCTGGCCAAGGCGCAGCGCGCATCCGGTGGCGCGATGCGTGACCTGGCCCCGTCCGGATCCATGCCGGACGACCTGCAGGAGAGACCATGACCGACCTTCGTCCCATCCGCCGCGCGCTGCTTTCGGTCAGCGACAAGACCGGCCTGACCGGGCTTGCCCGGGCGCTGGCCGACCGTGGCGTCGTGCTTCTGTCGACCGGCGGCACTGCCGCGGCCTTGCGCCAGGCCGGTCTTGCGGTGACCGATGTGTCCGAGGTGACGGGATTTCCCGAGATGATGGACGGCCGCGTCAAGACGCTGCATCCCCGCATTCACGGCGGCATCCTGGCCGACCGTGCCGATGCCGCCCATCTGGCAGCGATGGAGGCACATGGCATTGCCCCGATCGACCTTGTGGTCGTCAATCTCTACCCGTTCGAGGCAACGGTCGCCTCGGGCGCATCCCGGGCCGATTGCATCGAGAACATCGACATCGGCGGTCCGGCCATGATCCGCGCAGCGGCCAAGAACCACGCCGATGTCACCGTGATCGTCGAGCCTGCAGATTACGCCCCGCTTCTGGATGAGCTGGCACGGACCAACGGGCAGACCACGCTTCCCTTTCGCCGGGTGCTGGCCGAGACGGCCTTCGCCCGCACCGCCGCCTATGACGCGGCCGTCAGCGGCTGGATGGCCGGGGTGAACGCCACGCCCACCCCCCGCCGGCACGTCTTTGCCGGCACCCTGTCGCAGGCGCTTCGGTATGGCGAGAACCCCCACCAGACGGCCGCCTTCTACAGAGACGACACCGGCAGCCCGGGCCTTGCCGGGGCCGAGCAGCTGCAGGGCAAGGCGCTGTCTTACAACAACATCAACGACACCGACGCGGCCCTTGCCCTTGCCGCGGAATTCCCCGCGGCCCTTGGGCCTGCCTGCGTGATCGTCAAGCACGCCAATCCCTGCGGCGTCGCGCGCGGACCCACCCTCGCCAAAGCCTATCACGCCGCCCATGACTGCGACCGCACGAGCGCCTTCGGTGGGATCGTCGCACTCAACCAGCCGCTCGATGCCGAGACGGCGCTGGCGATCACCGCGATCTTCACCGAAGTCGTGATCGCGCCCGGCGCCTCGGACGAGGCGCGCGCGATCTTTGCCGCAAAGCCCAACCTGCGCCTGCTGATCCTGCCTGGCCTGCCCGATCCGCAGGCCGTCGGTCTGGCTGTGCGGCAGGTTTCGGGCGGGTGGCTGGTGCAGGACCGCGACACGGCAAGGCTGGATCCCGGCCAGCTGCGCATCGTCACGCGTCGCAAGCCGACGGATGCGCAGATGCAGGACCTGGCCTTTGCCTGGACGGTGGCGAAGCATGTCAAGTCGAACGCCATCGTCTATGCCAGGGGCGGGGCTACCGTCGGCATCGGCGCGGGTCAGATGAGCCGGGTCGACGCCACCCGGATCGCCGCCCGCAAGGCCGAGGACATGGCCGAGGCGCTAGGACTTTCCCAACCGCCGACCGTCGGATCCGTGGTTGCCTCGGACGCATTCTTTCCCTTTCCCGATGGCCTTCTGACCGCAGCCCGTGCGGGCGCCGGCGCGGTGATCCAGCCCGGCGGCTCGATGCGCGACGACGAGGTGATCGCGGCCGCCGATGACGCCGGGATCGCCATGGTCCTGACCGGCATCCGCCATTTCCGGCACTGATGGGCATGACACAGGAGCGCAAACCCCGGGGCCTGTCGGTCATGATCTGGACGGCGGTCGTGATCTTCGTGATCGACCAGTTGTCGAAGTATGTCGTGGTCCACGGGTTGAACCTGATCGAGAAGCAACGGATCGACGTCTTTCCCCCGTTCCTTGTCTTCCGCATGGCGTGGAACCGGGGGATCAACTTCGGCCTCCTGTCGGGCGCCGACATGCGGTGGATCCTGATCGCTGTGGCTCTCGCGATATCGGGGGTGGTGGTCTACTGGGTCTGGCGC
>JAFIEN010000099.1 GCA_020832515.1 Rubellimicrobium sp.
CGCCTCGCGCAGCCGCTCGTCGATCCAGTCCTGGCGCGCGCGGTCGCGTGCGCTGGGCTTGCGGAAGGGCAGGGGGATGGTCATCGCCGCGCCCCCCGGCGCGCGCGACGCAACTCGGCGGCCTCCTGGTCTTCCAGCCATTCGACAACGGCACTCCGCCGATAGAACACCTTGCGCCCCGCACGAATGTAGGGCGGGCCGGAGCGCTCGGAAGCCCAGCGCCGGAGGGTTCCCTCTGTCACCTCGAGCTCCCGGGCAAGATCAGCCCGGGAGATCCAGCCACCGAGCAATGCGCGCGACATATCCCGGCCGTCCTTGGGGGTCTTGAGTTCCTGCATGTGATGTCTCCAGCGTCAGGGCCCGGATGCGGGCAAATGCTGCTGGCAAGTCATGCACACCCGCAGGGGGTGGCAGGGAGGCACGGGGTGGCACGAAACCAAGCACCCCCGTGCCACCCCTTGTTCTATTGGCTTATCGGCACGCCCGGGCCCAGAGTGTCGATTCATTGCTGCGCTGCAGCAAGAAGCTCGCTCAGCGTCTTCGCGCTTGTTTCCGTGCAAATCCCCGCAGTCGCAGGCTTTCGCGCGGATCGACGCGCAAACAGGGGGTGGCAACGCGCATGAACGCGTGCCACCCCCATATTTCATTGGCGATTGAGCGTTTCCTGCGCCCGAATCCGGACTTCAAGGGGCTGTTCGGGTGCAGATAACGCACAGGTTTGTGCCTCGCCGCCGAGGTCCCCGAGCCGCCCACCGCGCGAATTCCCAACAGGACAAGGGGTGGCACGCAACCTGTCTCCGGCGTGCCACCCCGTGCCTCCCTGCCACCCCGACCGCCATGCTCTGCTTGATGAACGGCCCGGTCTACGCGTCATGACAGAGGCAAGGGCCGGGGCAGGGGAGAGGTGTGCGGATGGTGAACAGGCAGAAGCTGACCGAAGTGGTCGTGCGCGAGGCCGAGCCCGCGGAGGGCCGGGACTACCAGATCTTCGATACCGAGGTGCGCGGGTTTGCCGTCTGCGTCTATCGCGGCGGAGGGAGGGCCTTCACGCTGGATTACCGCCATGCTGGACGGCAGCGGCGGATGACCTTCGGCCGCTGGCCGGAATGGAGCGTGGCGGCGGCGCGCACGCGCGCCAAGGAGCTGCGCCGCGAGGTTGATGCCGGAGGTGACCCCCTCGCCGATCGTGGCGCGTTGCGCGAGGCGCCTCGGATCAGCGATCTGATCGCGCGCTATGTCGAACTGCATCTGGCGCACCTGGCGAAGCTCAATGCTGCCGACCAGCGCTCGATGATGGAAAAGCTCATTGCGCCAGCCTGGGGCAGGATGCTGGTGACCGAGGTCAGCGCCTATGATGTGGAACTGCTCCTGACCAAGGTTGCCGAGGGTCGCGCCCGCCCGGCCAAGGCCAAGCCGCGAAACCGCGCGCGCAAGCTGCAAGGGGCCAGGCCTACGCCAGTGCGCGCCAATCGCGTCGGAGAGGTGGTTCGAAAGATGTTCGCCTATGCCGTGAAATGGGGCTGGCGCGAGGATAACCCGGCGATGGGCTTCCGCCGTCGGATGGAGACCCCGCGCGAGCGGTACCTGTCGCAAGAGGAAATCGCGCAGCTTGCCGCCGCGCTGGATGCGGCCGAGGATGTGCGCGCGGCTGGCATCATCCGGCTCTGCATGCTGACCGGCGCCCGTGTGGGCGAGGTGCGGCAGGCGCGGTTCGAGGATTTCAACCTCGAACACCTGTCATGGACAAAGCCTGCGACCACCACCAAGCAGCGCCGCGTGCACCGCGTGCCGATCTCGGACGAGGCGGCCGCGATCGTCCGCCTGCGCCGCCAGGCTGTGTTCGCGGGCTGCCCATGGCTGTTTCCGGGCGACACGCCGGGCCAGCCCGTGCAGGAGGTCCGGCGGTTCTGGCGGCGCATCCAGCGCGCAGCCGGGATCGAGGATGTGCGCATCCACGATCTGCGCCACACCTTCGCCTCGCTCCTGGTCAGTGGCGGTGCCTCGCTCGAGATGATCGGCAAGCTGCTGGGACACAGCCAGATGCAGACGACCCAGCGCTATGCGCATCTGATGGACTCGCCGCTGCGCGCGGGGGTCGATGCGGTGGCCAGCGCCTTCAAGCCCAAGCCCCGGCTCGTGCACAGCGCGGAGCCAGCCTCCGAGCCGACCGCCCCGCGCTGCGGATCCGGAAAGGTCAGCGCTTCGGCCTCTTGAACTTCAGGGCATCGAGAATGGGCTTGATGCGCCGCCGGATCGAGCTCTCGTCGGGGAAGCTGCCATCCTTCGACCGGGCCGAGAACCAGTCCTGAAGTTCCCGCACCCATGCGTTCTGTGACGGGGGCAGGCCGTCCTCGAAGACGCGCCGGGTGATCTCGACATACATCGCTGACCAGTTGTACTCCCCTTCTTCGCCGAGCCCGGCGCCTTCGGCGATCCGACCAAAGAGGTCATGGGTATCCTCGAAGCACTGGACATCCTTCCCGAGGAGCAGGACGTCACCGATCGAAACCAGAACGCCCTCCGTGGGCTCGGTGATGTAGAGCCACTCACCACCCCCCAGCGGCCGGACGCGCTGCAGATGCGCCGATTGCGGCCCGGTGCCGCAGCGGCGAAAGATCGGCAGGATGTCGATCGGCTGAAACTGCACCAACCCGCCGGCCCGCGTCGCGCCGCACTCAACCGGCGGAATGCCCGTGACGACCTGAAGGCGCCCGGTATCGGCCCAGCCGGCGATGTCCGAGACAGTGCAGCCCCAGCGTGCGGCAGCTTCATGAATGGTGTAGAACACACGTTCTGGCAGACTCATTGGCAGCATCCTTCTTTCTTGCCGCTGCTGGGGTGAGCAGCCCCGGAGCGGTGGAGTGAGTTCTTCATCAGAGGCCTGATGCAGCTGCGGGGATCATCGCGCAGAAACGATTCGGCCTCGACCACAGGTTGTAACCGGGCTATGGGGTCAATCTCTTACCCCTTGTGGCCGCCGTAGATTTACCGACCCTCAGCATGTCCTTCGTGAAGGCCGAGCAGCTCTACCGGATGGCGGAAATGGCCGCGGCGCGGCGCCGCGGGATTTCTCTGCGCCATGTGATGGACGAGTTCCGTGTCGAGGAGCGCACGGCGCGACGGATGCTGCGAAAGTTCGAGGACCTGTTTGAGGGCGTCGAAACCTCGGACGATGATGGCCGTCGTCGCTGGTGGTCGCTGACCGATGTCCCCTACATCCAGCACCGCGTTCTCAGAGACAACGAGCTGGCCGCCCTGGAGCTTGCGATCCGGCGCGCGGCTCGTGACGGCGCGGACACCGAGGCCAAGGCGCTGGAGACGGCCCGGGATCGTCTGGTTGCGTCTTACTCGCGCCCGATGGTGCGCGGTGCGACGGGGTACTCGGAAATCCTGCTGCTGGCCAACGGCTTTGCCTCACGGCCCGGACCAACCCGGAAGGTGTCGGAGGACTATCTCAACCTGCTGTTCACCTCGTTCCGCCGCCCGACGATGGTCGAGATCGTCTACCAGGGCGCGCACGATCCCGAGCCGCGCCGACGTCTGGTCGAGCCCCACGCCGTGATCGTCGGGACGCGGCATTACCTGATCGCGCGCGACACCGATGCCGATCGGGAATACCGCCAGTTCCGCTTCGATCGCATCCTCGAAATGCAGGCCACCGTCCGGGTGTTCGAGCGTGACCCGGATTTCGACGTCGAGCGGTACAGTGCGCAGGCCTTCGGGTCTTTCTTCTCCGATGCAGAGCATGGGCTTGTCCGCTGGCGCTTTGCGCCCGGCGCGACGGCAGCAGCCAGAGAGTTCGTGTTCCACCCCACCCAGCAGATGACAGAACTCGACGATGGCAGCCTCCTGGTCGAGTTCACGGCCAGCGGATGGCTCGAGATGGCCTGGCATCTGGTCAAATGGGGCAGCAACGTCGAGGTGCTGGAGCCGCCAGAGCTCAGAACGATGCTCGACCGCGTGCGTCGCGGGGAGGTGAAGATCTTGCCATGAACGTCGCTGTGGGCGGGAAGCGACGGCAGGCCAACGTTTCCTCCTACATTTTAAGGTCGAGCCCACTTCCAACGTGGAGACGGACGACTTTTGCCGTGTGCTGGGTCGCTATCGCCCGGGTCGGCCTGTGATACCTGCGACTTATCGTCCGAACGATAATTGATCTCAGCTTTGGATTTGTTGTCGTAAGCCAGTTGTTACTTTACGCTCAGCGGTGGTCACGGTGGGTTTGAACTCACAGCGGTCGGCAGCCGGGAGATTCCATGAGCCTTTCACACCATTATAAGGAGGCATCCAGTTCGCTGTTAACCGAGGACAACATCGAACTGGTTGCCGCCAAGCTCCAAGAGCTACGTTTGCGGCTCCTCGATTCGAGTCGGCGGAACCCGCTGATTAACATCCGCTTCACCCCGGCATCGACTTCGTTCATTCGCGTCGTTGACGAACTTCCAGACATCTTGCGCCATAAGCTTTCTCAGGGCCGCCAGATGCGCCTCTCTCCCCTGCCTGCGCTCGAAGACGAGTTGCCGGACGAGCAGACAGACATCTTCCGCGATGCCCTTTTCGTCGCCCGGCAAGAGGACGAAGACTACCTCGCTGAGATCAGAGAGATCGATCCTGACGGGGCCAAGGCCGAAGAAAAGCAAATTAAGGCCGAGCGGGCCCTTAGGGATCGCTTGCGCGAAAATCTCGGGTTGCCGTCGCGCCAGACCCAGGATGCGCCGTCGCTGGAAGACCATGCCCGTCGCCACGGTGTGGAGCCGAGCTACATCCTGCCGCTGCCCGGCGACGAGCATCATGACGGCCGGCACGGTAGCAATGATATCCAGACCTTACTCTTGCCGGACCGTCTGCAACGGTCGGCGAAGTCCATTCTCGAGAAGGGGCGGTCCTTCGAGCGAGAGACCGGGATCAACGTACTCCACGCCGCTTTTGGCATCCTCGAGTGGAAGGGGCCCGATGAGAACGACCGCTTCGTCTCACCGCTCTTGCTCCTCGAGATTCGGATCGAACGGCAGCAGTCGCCGCAGGGCGCAAAGTTCTCCTTGCATGGCGTCGACCAAGTCACAGTCAACACCAACCTCGCGCTGAAACTCCTGAACGAGAAGAAGCTGGTCTTGCCAGACTACGAAGGCGGCAGCGTCGAAGACTACTTCAAGTCGATCGAAGATGCAGCGCCATCGGGCTGGCACTGGAAGGTGCGCCGCGAGGTCTGCTTCGGGATCTTTCCGTCGTCGAAGATCGCGATGTACCACGACCTCGACCCGGAAAAACGCCCGCTGGCCGAGAAAGAGACCGTAGTGCGCCTCTTGGCCACGACCGGGGTCGGCGACGGTGCCTATGCCGAGACCTACGGCACAGATGATCCCGAGATCTCGCGCAAGGTTCCCTACGTGGTGTTGGACGCGGATGCGTCACAGTATTCCGCCCTCGTAGATGTGGCAGACCAGAAGAACCTTGCGATTGAAGGTCCACCGGGCTCGGGTAAGTCGCAGACCATCGTTAACTTGATCGCCTCGGCGCTCGCCGACGGTAAGAAGGTCCTCTTCGTTGCCGAAAAGCTAACTGCGCTCGACGTCGTGAAGAACCGACTTGATGCCGTCGGCCTCGGCAACTTCATCCTGCCGCTCCAGGCCGGGCGCGGCACCGCGGAGACCTTATACGAGAGCCTTGAGGCCCGTCTGGAGATGAGCCGGACGCCTGGCCCTGGACTGCATAGCTTCAACTCGCGCCAGCGCGCCCTTGAGCGGGACCGCGCCATCCTTCAGGGCTATCTCGATGCGCTGGGGGCAATGCTCGGTTCAACCGGACTGACGGTGCACCAGGTCATCGGCCATGCCATCGCCACGGCGGAGCTCCGCGAAGAGCTACCGCGGGAGATTCGTAGGCTGCCAATCTCGAACGCTGGCGCCATGGGCGCAAACGAAGTCGAAGCCCTGGTATCCGAGGCCGAGGCGTTCGGGACTCGTCTCGGGCGGATCGCTCGCATGCCATTGCTTTGGCGTGCTTCCACCGCTCCGGTCACTTCGCACGACATCGCCGAGGACCATGCCGAGGCGGCGCTTGCCATAGCCGAGGCACTGGAATGCTTTGAGAGGGACATAGCCGGGTCCTCGATTGCCGCTTTCATGACTGCAAACCCCTTTGTAGTAGAAGTGACGAAGATCGGAGCCCTGCTTTCGGCCGCAGGCCGGGAAAAGGGGCGGGTCGACCCGGACTTGCTCAAGACGCTCACCGATCCCGCAGCCCGCCGCGCTGCCCGCGATCTCTGCGGTCAGATAAGCGAAAGACAAACAATCGTAGCCTGGCTTGGACACAGCCTGCGCGACGCAGAGGGATGGAACATCGACAAGCGCTTGGCAGCTGCCGCAGAGTTTGCCAAGGCTCGCGGCCGCCGCCTCGACCCGGGGCAACACCGCACGAGGCTCGCCGAGATTGAAGACGCGATTGCTACCGCCCGCGCGGTCCTGGTCGCCGCGTCCCGGCTGCCGCAGAGCTGGACCTCGATGGGCCGGACCCTCGAGGAGGTACGAGACGGCGCACGGCGGATCGCGGCGCAGTCGCCGGATGTCCTCTCACTCCGCTGCGGCGACCCGATGGACTCGGTCAATGCGGTCGCGGTAGCGATCGAAGCACAGGTCTCTCACCTTTCCAGCGGGATCAGCCGTATTCGGCAGGCGCTGCCATCCGCCGACGGCCGCCACGACGCGGGCGAGCTTCGCAAGGCCGCGGCGGCGATCGACGGCGCGGGCTTCTTTGGGAGGATGGGCTCGGCCTACAAAGCGTCGCGCAATACCTACGAAATCACCCTCGGAGGCCGGCGCGAAGACAGTCAGGCCGACATGGCGAGGCGGCTCAGGGAATATGCCGACTGGCTCGACAAACGACGGGACTTCGACGGCGGCGCCCACTACGCCGAACGCTTCGGCTCGCACTTTCGCGGATTCAATACCGACATGGCAGCAGTCGGTCGGGTGGTGACCTTCCATGCTACGTGCAAGGAGATCGCCGGCGCGAGCGTCGACCTGAAAGCCTACCTTGAAACTGGCGAGCTCGATCCCGTTCTCGCCTTCGCCGAGATCGAGGAGATCCCGCCCCTGACCCTCTCCGAGGCCGAACTCAAGCTCCGGGACCTCGAGGACATGGCCGAGGAGGAACAGCGCTACATCTCCGAGGCGGAGAGCCACCTCGAGCTCTTCCGCGACAAGGAAAGTCTACCATTTGCAGAGATCGAACAGATTCTGGCCAGGAAGAAAGCAGAGACCGAACTGACAGGGACGATCGAGGAGAGCCCCACTCGGTCATGGCTTAGCACCCGGTTCTCTGGCATCAAGACCCGCAGCGATGTGCTCGGCGTCGAATGCGACTTGGCAGAGGCTATCGCCGCAACCGAGAACGCCGACCTAGCCCTCGCCGCGATCCGCTCGGGCCAGCTTGACGAGATGGCGAGAGAGTTCGAGACTTTCGCCGCTCGCCTCACTCGGCTCGAAAGCCAGGTCAACGCCTTTGCCTCCGACCTAGGCCTTCCCGAGGACCTGTCGACGCCAATGGCTCTCAGCCTACGCACGGCCGACCTGCGGGAAGCCGCGGCCGATCCGAAGTCTCTACTCGACCGGGCGCAACTGAAGCGGGCCGAAGACAGCCTGCGCGGGCAGGGGCTTGGCGAACTGATCGAGTGGGCGGTGACCGAGGGTGAGGCATTTGACCCCGCACGACTTGCGCCAATCGTCCGCGCCTTGATCGCGCGTTCGATGGCAGATCTTGCCTACAGAGAGTGGGGCACCGCACTGCAAGGCTACGACGGCCAGGACTTCGACCGCATCCGCGGCGAGATCCGATCCAAGGACCGCGAGATGATCGAGCTATCCCGCGCCGCGGTGGTGCAGAAGCTCCTCGATTCCGCAAGTCCGCCGGAGGGCAACAATGTCGGGCGGAAGTCGACCTTTTCCGACATGAGCCTAATTTACAACGAGCTGTACAAAAAGAAGCGCCGCATAAGCATCCGTGAGCTTGCGAGCCGCGCTGGTCGCGCCCTCGTAGAGCTGAAGCCCTGCTGGATGATGTCGCCGCTTGCGGTCGCGCAATATCTTCGTCAGGGCATGCGGTTCGACCTCGTGGTTATCGACGAGGCCTCGCAGATGACGCCCGAGAACGCCATCGGGGCGATCAGCCGCGCCGACCAGTCGGTCATTGTCGGCGACACCAAACAGCTCCCTCCTACAAGCTTCTTCCAGAAGGTTCTCGACGACAGTGACACCGACGAGGACCTGCGCGAGGACAGCGAGAGTATCCTCGACATGGCCAATGTCGCCTTCATGCCAGTGCGCCAGCTGCGCTGGCACTACCGCTCACGGCACTCGGCATTGATCCAGTTCTCGAACCAGTGGATGTACAAGGGCGAGTTGACGATCTTCCCCTCCGCGCAGGAGAACCATCCCGACCTCGGTGTCGAGCTCGTAGAGGTGCCCGGCGTCTACAAGGGACGCCGCAACGAAATCGAGGCGCGTGCCATCGTTGCCGCAGCGGTCCATCACATGACCCATCGGCCAGAGCTCTCGCTCGGCATCTGCACAATGAACTCTGACCAGAAGGACCTGATTCTTGAGGAGTTCGAGCGCGAACGAGACCGCAATTCGAAGGTGCAGAGCTTCGTCGAGAAGTGGGAAGAGGAGAACGATGCGCTGGAGGAGTTTTTCGTCAAGAACATCGAGACGATCCAGGGCGACGAGCGCGACGTAATAATGATTTCGACGCTCTATGGCCCGGAGACGCCCGGGACCAAGGTGCTCCAGCGGTTCGGACCGATCAACTCAGTCCACGGCCACCGCCGGCTGAATGTCCTCTTCACCCGGGCCAAGCGGAAGATCGTGACCTTCACCTCGATGAAGCCGACCGACATACTCGTCGATGGCAACAAGGCGCTCGGAGTAAGGATGTTCGGGGCCTGGCTCGAATATTCGAGGACTGGACACATCCCGGACGCGGCCGGTCCGCAGGGCGGCACCGAGAGTCCGTTCGAAGAATATGTCGCGGCGCAGATCGAGCGCCTCGGCTGTGAGGTGGTCCCACAAGTGGGCGTTGCCGGCTTCCGCATTGACCTCGGCGTCCGGCACCCGGACTGGCCCTACGGCTACATTTTGGGTGTCGAGTGCGATGGCGCCGCCTATCACAGCTCGAGGTCGAGCCGAGACCGTGACCGATTGCGCCAGGAGGTGCTCGAAGGGCTTGGCTGGCGACTGCACCGGATTTGGTCGACTGACTGGTTCCGCAATCCGCGCGCCGAGATCGCGGTCCTGAAGGAGACAATTGACGCCGCCCTCGCCGCTGCCAGGACGCGGGGCGTGAAGCATTCCGAGCGCCTTCACGCGATCGCACGCCTCGCCGAGAATACTGCGTCGCGCGTCGAAGGTTCTCCCGCGAACGCTGGCACCGATCCCCGGCCTGACGTGCAGCCAGCAGATCGACCGGCAGCCGTGGTTGCTGCAGCGCCGGAACAGCCGAGGCCCGAACAGTCAAGCGTGCCCTTCGAGCCTCCCGCCGTCAGCGACCCATTCACGGCGGCGGGTCGATTCTCCCACGAACCCACGGTTGCGCTGGGTTCCAAAGTCAAGGTCGAGAACATCTCTGATGGCAAGAAGCTGGCCTTTACCCTCGTAGAAGGCGAAAACGCACCTGACGTTGGCAAGATCGGCGTCCACACACCACTTGGACAGGCCCTCCTCGACGCGCAGGTGGGCGACGAAGTCGAATACCAGGTCGGCTCGCGAATCAAGGAAGTTCGGGTGCTCGAGATCCGATGAGCGGCCCTGTGCGATCACTTCAAGCTAACAAGTTAATGGAAGGCCGCGTGCGGCGTTGGTCAGTTGCGCGCACTGTACTGCCTCTGGGCAAGATGGAAACGAGGCGACGTCTAGGCCACATCAACACCACATCAACGTGCGAACAGGTGTTTCGGCCGGGTCTTGCCTGCGAAAACGCGCGAATGTCGCTCAATGCGCGGCTGGAAAGTTCGAGAGTTCAAAGGCTTGTCTGGTAAGTCATTGATTACGCTAGATTTCGAGGGATCCGCCTTCATAGGCTCATAACCTGAAGGTCGTTGGTTCAAATCCAACCCCCGCAACCAAATACCTCAAACAAAACAGTGGGTTACTTGGTGGTATCCTGATACCGCTGGCACTTTTGCAGTTTACATCAACGCCACATCAACACCGGACCAGAAAAACCGCATTCGCGCGCGTTCACGTGCACTCGGGTTGATTCGGCGGCAATCGCGGGTATTCATCCCCTACGAAATGCCCGTTGACGCCTCTTCTCCTTCGAAGGTTACCTTATTCGATAAGTCCATCACTCAAGAGATGGCATCAAGAGCGTCTCTTACCGTTAAAGATAAGTGATCTTGAGAATGACGAGTGCTTAATCTATCCTTACTGAAAAAGGTAAGATCTCGAAGATGTACGATCGCACCGAGAATAAGCTCCTGGCAGATACTGGTCGCCGGATCCGTGAGACCCGGGTTGGGCAGGGGTTGAGCCTCGAGCAACTGGCTCGGCTGACGGGCATCAGCGCCCCGGCGCTCTCCCTCATCGAAACGGGAAAGCGCGATCCGCGGTTGACCACCGCGGGCCGGATCGCCGAAGCCCTGCGGGTGTCCCTGGCAACCTTGATCGCAGATAAGTCCGGACCCATGGAGCGCGATGCTTCGGCGCGATCCGAGGGGCATGATCTCGGAGACTGCCAGTGACGACATCGGTCCCCATCTGGCCTGATGGCTTCGCGGTTGGGCACACTGACGTTTCGGCTGATGGGGCTCTTACTTTCCGCTATGCGGATCAGGGCGCATGCCCATGGCGCACATTTCGCCATCGAAGCCGCCCAGCGCGTCACGGGTACAGGGCCTTGCCCCTACTGATTAGTTGATGCCGAACCCGGCCATCAACCTTCGCCGCAACTCGACAAAACGCAGGTCGGTTCTGTCCCGCGGCCGCGGAAGCGCGACGTCGATCAAATGTGGAGCCGCGTTCTTTTCCCTCGGCAGAACTAAAGCTCGGTCGGCGAGAAAGATTGCTTCCTCGAGATCATGCGTCACAAGAATGAGAGTGACGTTTTCCTCTCGCCAGATGCGAGCAATCTCTTCTTGCATAGTCAGCTTCGTCATCGCGTCCAACGCCCCAAGCGGTTCGTCCAGAAGGAGAATCTCTGGTTGAACCGTCAGAGCCCGGGCGATGCCGACACGCTGCGCCATCCCCCCTGACAACTGCCGGGGATATGCGTGTTCGAAATCCGCTAGGCCCACGAGACGGATGTAGTGGCGGGCCCTGGCCTCAGTCTCGGGTCGCGGTGTACCTCGAAGATCAAGGCCGAATGCGACGTTGCCCAGGACGGTCAGCCAGGGAAGCAGGCGCGGCTCCTGGAAGATGATCGACCGTTCCCTTCCGACCCCTTGCACCGGATGGCCGTCGATCAGAACACTACCGCTATCCGGCGTCTCGAGCCCGGCCAGCACCCTCAGGAGGGTTGTCTTTCCGCAGCCCGAGGGACCGACGATGGCAAGAGCCTCACCGGCCCGGATCTCGAGCGAGAGGTTTTGCAGGACTTTCAGGCGCTGGCCGTTCAGCGTGAAGGATTTGGAAAGGTCACGGATTGTGACCTTTCCGCGGCGGATCGAAGGGACCGCGTTCATTGCGCCAGCCTCAGTTGGTCGTCGGGCTGTCGCCCGTGACAAAGAGGATGTCATTCGCCAAGAGCTCGCCAGGCTGGATGCTGCCCTGACGCTCCAGCACTTCGATCCAGAACTGGATGTCGCGTTCGACCGGCAGCCCTCCCTCTCTTACTCCGTAGCCAGTAAAGAACTGGGCCACCTCGGAGTTTTCACCGCGTTCGGCAAGTACTCGGCCGAAGATGGCGCGCGTCTCGTCAAGATTCTCACGGGCGAAATCGAGCGCGCGTGCCGATTGCTCGACAAAGATGCGGGCTTCGTCGGGGTGTGCCCCGATCCAGTCGCGCCGCAATACGATGAAACCGCCCGCGATCTCGCCAAGGACATCGGTATCATCGAAAACTGCGCGTAAACCACCATTCTGCAATGCTGCGCCGGTGAAAGTGGTCTGCCAGTAACCGAAAGCCGAGATGTCTACCTGACGCGAACGCAGCACTTGTTCCAGTTGGGGCCCTGGCACCACGATGAGATTTGCGCTGTCCTCGGGCAGGCCATTCTGGTGAAGCGCCTCGCGCACGACATAGTCGAGATGTGCACCGAGTGTGTTGACGGCAATGGTCCTGCCAACAATATCCTCGATGGTGCGGATCGGGCTGTCTTCGAGGACGAAGAAGATCGATTGAGCCTCATCGTTGATCCCGTTCGAGGGGTACGCCGCGACAAAGTCGTTGCCTGCTGCGATTGCATTAAGAACGGCGGCAGTCGCAGCCGAGCCCAGTTCGACGCTGCCGCCGGCAAGTGCTACCAGTGAAGCTGGCCCGCCCTGCGCATAGCCCACATTTTCAAGCGTGATCCCGGTGCCCGAAAAATAGCCCAGTTCGTAGGCCAGTTCGTGCGGTGACAAGCCGCCGTGGCTTGCTAGGAAGCGGATATTGACGTCGGCATGGGCGGGCGACAGCGTGACACCCAGAGCGGTAGAAAGCACAACGGAGCGGAAGTTAAGCGTCATGGTCATTTTCCTTTGGTGTTTGGATCAGGAGGAAGTGGTTAGGGAACATCTGAAAAACTTTCGGCTTTTGGTATGATCTGATAGGATTGGACA